>JAPLCP010000096.1 GCA_026392155.1 Armatimonadota bacterium
CACGGTCTTTAACCCCTCCCGATCCCTCCCCTTCCAGCTAGACGACAAGAATATCAACGAGGAGACGCGCCTCAAGTACCGCTACTTAGACCTGCGCCGCCCCGAGATGTACAAGAAAATGGCATTGCGCCATGAGGTCGTCCGGGCCGTGCGTGAGTACTTTTACAAGCACAACTTCCTAGAGATCGAGACGCCGATTCTCACCAAGTCCTCGCCCGAGGGCGCCCGCGACTACTTAGTCCCCTACCGCCTGCAAGCCGGGAAGTTCTATGCCCTGCCCCAAGCGCCGCAGCAGTTCAAGCAGCTTCTGATGGTCGGGGGGATGGAGCGCTACTTCCAGATCGCCAAGTGCTTCCGCGACGAAGGTCAGCGCGCCGACCGTCAGCCTGAGTTCACCCAGATTGACCTGGAGATGGCCTTCGCAACCCAAGACGATGTACTCGGGATGGTTGAGGGCATGGTCATTGAGGTGATTGAAAAATTCACGCCTCAGACCGGCAAGACAATTCTCTCCAAGCCCTTCCCACGCTTCTCGTTTGATGAGTCCATGCGCCGCTTTGGCACCGACAAGCCCGATATTCGCTTCGGGCTGGAGCTGATCGACTGCGCCCCGCATCTTACCGAGACACAGTTTGCGGTCTTCCAGCAGACGCTCGCCAGCGGTGGGCAAGTCAAGGCCGTGCGCTACCCCGGTGGCGCGAGCATCCCCCGCCGCGAGATGGACGAGCTAGGAAATCTCAGCCGCGACTGGGGCGCCAAGGGCATGGCGTACTTCCTGGTGGATGAAGAAGGCAAGGCCACCCGTGGCCCCGTCGCCAAGTTCCTCTCCGATACCGAAAAAGAAGCACTGGTCGCCGCCGCCGAGGCGCAACCTGGCGACCTAGTGGGCTTTATCGCCGACCAGCCGGAGACGGTTGCCAAGGTGCTGGACCGCCTGCGCCGCTTTATCGGTGGCAAGCTGGGGCTGATCGACAAGAACAAGCTCGCCTACTGCTGGATTGTGGACTTCCCGGTCTTCGAGAAAGACGAAGAGACCGGCAAGCTCACGTTTGCCCACAACCCGTTTGCGATGCCCCAAGCCGACGACCTCGACAAGTTCGAATCTGACCCCTTAGCCATGCGCGCCCAGTGCTACGACATGGTCTGCAACGGCACCGAGTGCGCGTCGGGCGCGGTTCGTATCCATGTCCCGGAGATCCAGGTAAAGGTATTCGAAAAAATGGGCCTGACTCCCGAGCAGATCCAGAGCCGCTTCGGGCACATGCTCGACGCCTTCGCGCTGGGCGCCCCGCCCCACGCCGGGATGGCACCGGGCTTGGATCGCCTCATCATGCTCCTCTGCGATGAAGAGAACATCCGCGAGGTCATCGCCTTCCCCAAGATGGGCGGTGGCTACGACCCGATGATGGACGCCCCGTCGGAGGTGGAGCCCGAGCAGCTCAAGGAGCTTGGGATCACGGTGGTGCAAAAGTCCGCCGCGTAGCCGCCCCATGAAATGAGGCGTCTTGGTGGCGCTTCGCGCCGTAAAGCCCGTGCCGGGCTGGGATAGATTCTCAGCCCGGCGCTATTCAACAGTGCTTCTATTGCGGATGAATGAGCGAGAGTTCCAATGCAAGACCATCCGGCACACGACGAACGAACATGCGAAGCGTCAAATCGCTAATTTCGTCATCAGCAAACTGTAGATCAGGTGCCGTGCAGTTCAGCGGCATCCAACAGTGAATGATCGCCGCGTAGTCCTCCGGCTCAAGATTCCAACATTTTTCGGTCAGCCGCTCCAACGAAAAATAATTTGCAAAAGCTCTTTCACGCAGTGGCGTCACAGGTGCCGCCCGGCACCCATCATCGTACTCAGGATCGAAACAGCCATAGGTAGCGAGAGCCAATTGGAGTAGCTCAGGAGTCCAGCGCTGGCCGTCTGGATCAAGAGAGTCGGAGAAGGGATTGAACGTTCCCTGATAGAGCATCCCCAGAGCCTCTTCGTAGCGCTCCTCCGCAACCACGGCGATCCAGTCAATCACAAGCTGCTTGATCTGCTCGTCGGTGGCATCTGCGGGGAGAACGATCATGCTGCCAGTTTCTCGGCAGGGCGCAGGCGACGGAAGACTTCGATCCACAGATCACGCAACTCCTCGGCGATCTCTTCTGGGGGATTTCCAGAGAGTGCAATGGCGATGAGTCGCTCCGCATCACGTACTTTGTCACATTCCAGCGCAAGAGACGCGGCGCTTCGATAGAGAACCGAGCGCGATGGCTCGCTGTTTTCTTGCTCGGGCATGACACGCATGGCAGCTTCTTTTTCGAGCAGAAACGCCTCACTCAGCAATTGATCAGCTTTCTCATCCTCTCCCGCTTTACGTTGTGCATCTGCTTCCTCGGCAAGTGCCATCGCACGATTATGCAGCTCAAAAGTTGTCTCCGTCATCGTCTTTTTACCCCTGCACGAACTTCTTGAAAAAGTACCACAATTATCCACGAAGGCAATCCTGCACGGTCAAAGCGCAACGTCTGTAGCTCTTTTTCACGCACGCGAGCCTCCAGACTACTTTCGTCTCCCCAGACGATACCTGAGACTTCCAGCCGTGCCCGAAACGGCGGATCACTCGTCTCTCCCAACCAATAGTCAAATCCGGTTCTCTTCCGAGATCGCAGCACTGCCGGGTAGCCTGTCAGCTCACGGGCAAGCAAAATTGCCACTCCTGATGCTCCCTCTTCCGTCGCCTCTTGCAAATCATTGTAGCAGGCACGCATAGTCTCTGTCACTTCAAGAACGGTTAGAGGATACTCATATTCCACACTCTCAAATGCAACAGACAAAGTAAGTGTCCCACTTTTCCCAACCCTATCCAGACAAACCGTCGCAGCCTCAGCCAATCGCGCCCCGGTTGCGGCTGTCAGCGCAGGAAAACCTTGGAGCAGCTCAGTCAGTTCCAAGACTTCCCCTTCGATCCAAACAGCCACGGATGCGCTGCGACCAGCTTTTCGGCGAGCTCGGGGCGAACCATTTTGATGAACGCGAGGTAGCCCTGGCAGTAGGCTTGGGCGCTTCGGCCCAGGCGCTCGCTGACTTTCTCGAAGCCCTCGGTGTCGCAGTGGTGGAGGATGGCGCGGAACTTTCGGACATCGTCGCGGGAGAGGCGCGCGCCTTGCTCGCCATTGACCACGAGGCCGGTGATGATCTGGCGGTCCGATGCCCGCAAGACTTGGGTCTTCTTCTCGTTCACCGTCAGCTTTTCATCGGCGACGATCTGCCGCACCAGCGTGAGGAGCAATCCGACAGGCGCGCTGTCGTCGGCGTGGGAGAACGTCAGGTCGTCGGCGTAGCGCGTGTAGACAAACCCGAGCTTCTGTGCCGCGCCGGTGAGCCGCTTGTCCAGCTTCTCCACGAGCAGGTTGGAGAGCGCGGGGCTGGTGAGCGCGCCTTGCGGGACGCCACGTGGCCCCACGGCGACAAATTTTTTCTCGCCATCGAACTCCACAATAACCCGTGGGCAATCGGTGCAGAGGAGCGCAAGAACCGTGGCGATTCCCTCGCTATGGCCTAGGTGCTCGAAGTAGTTCTTGACACGCTTGACGCCCAGCGACGGAAAGAAGTCTTGCAAGTCCACTTTAACCACAACAGCTTTTCCCGTGTGTGGCTCGGCGTTCTTCACCACCGACGCGCCGGGAGAAAAAGCCGTCGCGGCGGCGTGGGGAGTTTGCTTGGCGAGAATCTCGCTCAGAATCCAGCGCTGTGCCTGGCGGAGCTTGCTCTTAGGCGAGGCCAGCACACGCTTACCACCGCGCTTCTTGGGGATGGTAAAGAGCGAGTAGTGCCCGGTCTTCGACGCCGACCGCTGGTAGCAGAGCCACGCCAGCTCGCGCTCCGTCAGGCCGATGGCATTGCAAAGCGTCTCTATTTCGCCGTCGGCAAATTTAAGTCCGCCCGAGACACCACGTCCAAGATGCGGCAGGCTGGTGCGCCGCCAGAGCGCGTCTTGCTCCTGTTTCTTGACCAGCGCTGCCTCGCGCTCGACTTTCTTGACCACGCGCGCCGCACGCACACGCTCGATCCGCTTGCGCCGAATCTCCGCCAGCAGCGCCGGGACATCGCCGCTCTCCCGAATCTCTTTCTCGACTCCATCCAGCTCGCGCCGGACACTCACCAGCTCGTCGTAGAGAGGCCGCAGCTTCCGCTCCGCCTCCGCCGATTGCTCGGCGATCTCCGGCGAGGGCGGCCAGAACCCCAGGCGCACCATCTCCTCACGGATAAAAGCATCCTTGCCGATCTCTTTCAAACGCTGTCGCTCTGCCGCTGTCATGCGATGCTTCCTCCGAGTAGTGCCAAGAACTCATCTTCGGTCATGACGGGGATTTTTAGCTCTTGCGCCTTGACGAGCTTGCTACCCGCTTTGTCGCCCGCAACCAGATAATGAGTGTTCTTGCTGACGCTCCCCGACGCTTTTCCGCCGCGCTGGACGACGATCCCTTCGGCTTGCTCACGGGTGAATTTTGTGAGTGCCCCGGTGAAGACAAAGGTCTTGTCGGTGAAGTCGAAGGCATCGGCGCTACTCGTATCGGCTTTCTTGGCAGCCTTGGCCCCGAGAAGCTGCTGTGACGCTAGCCCGACGGCGGCGAGGATATGGGCGCAGGGGCCTTTGCGTAGCTTCTCGCGCTTGAAGAACGAGCAGGTGCAGCTGGCGAAGCGCACGCGACCATCGTTATCAAGATCCAGCGTCACGGCGAACTTGGCCTCGCGCCGCGTCTCGCCACCCCGTACCCAGGCGCGGAACCGGAACGTGGTGTCATCGGTGCGGGCGGTGAGGGTGGAGAAGGCTTCGTCGTCGTCGGTGTCTTTCAGGAAGCTGACGCCGCCGGTCTGGACGATGCGTGCGGCGAGCTTGCTGCGCTGATCGCCCTCACTCTCAGGCACGGGGAACGGGAGGAGCTGACGCCAGCGGTAGCACGAGTCGGCGAGGTCGTACATCGCCATGCCTGTGGCGCAGAGCCGCTGGAGCGCCGCGGTAGCCGTCTCAGTGGAGAGGTCGGCAATGTCCGCTGGGACGAGCTTGAGGCGCTTTTCGAGCTCTTGGGATGCCTTGGCAATGTCACCGTCGCTGGCCTGCCCCGTGGCGGCGAGCACATCGAAGCGAGCCGCACTCGACCAGTCGTTCTTGGTCCAACCCGAGACGCCAATATCAAACCGATGCCCATCCAGCGTGATGCTCCAGTACGAGGGCATGCCCGTTCCCAGAAAGCGCGCGGTCACCAAGTCGGCGTGGGGAAGCAAGTCCGCAAACGCCAGCAAGCGCCGCCGCCCCCAGAGCCGAATCTCTGTGGCCGTATCGCCCGTGAACTTATGGATGCGCTCTTTGATCACCGTCCCCCACGGCTCGATGGTGATGGTCGGGCACTCGCCGGGCATAAGCTGAAATCGCAAGGAGCGCGGGCCGGTCTTCTCCCGCTCGCGCTGGAGTGCCGCAAGTACATCGGCGATGGTCTCGGGGGAGAACGGCACCTCAATCGCGGGATAGACCGCGGCGGACTGCACTTGCAAGAAGCCACGCACCCAGGTCGGCGGAAGATCGATCTTCTTCTCCACCCGCTCCCCTGCTCCCGTCGCGATGCTCACCCCCTCGGCGGCGACCGAGAGAAACGCGGGGCGGTAGGAGCGAATCCGGCGCATCTCATCGGCGAGGGCGCTGGAGTAGTCCACGTTGGTCGTCCCATAGCGAACGTCGCCCAAGACATCGAGCTTTTCCCAAGGCACCGTCACGCGCCCGTACGACGACTCATCCAGGCTGAAGACCTCAAACACGACGCAGTCTTCGTGCACGGAAACCACAGGATCAAGCACCCACCAGGCATCCATATCGTGCTTGCGGAGCCAGTTAAAGTACTCCCCACGCTTGCCGTAAAACTCCGCGCTCTGAATCCTCCCCTCCAGGGGACGTATCTCGCCACTGAGGTGCTTGAGCCGCTCTTTCAGTCGCCCCTGCTTCTCTTTTAGACCCGGCAGAGCACGCATCTTTGCGCCCATCGTCGTGTCCAATTCCTCTAGGTAGCGCTCCTCTACCCACTTTTGGTAGCCACTGTAGTCTTTCTGCTTGCTGCGCAAGTCCGACGACACCACATTGTAGAGCGCGAGCATCACGCGGGCGTAGCTGCGGCTATCTAAAATCTGCGCGGTAAGCTGCACCCCAGGCCGCGATGCCTCCGCTGTGAGCCCCATCCGAAGCGCCCCGGCGTCATCAATCCCCGCCGCCGAGGGCCGTGCGTAGTTTTGTGTTACTTCCATGATCCTACCCCCTAGCCCCCGCCCGGCGGGGGAAAAATGAGGAAATTCCTTTTATCTCCCCCGTTGGACGGGGGTTGGGGGGCGATCACACCGAAAGCCCCTCGATGGTCTCACCCGCCAGTGCCCGCTTGGTGAGCTGTACCAGCGCCCACTCCGCATCGCGCGTGCTTCCCGCGCCACGGGCAAGAGCGAGCAGAGTCGCGACATCTACCTGAGCATCAGGCGCAGCATTTTCCTGACGGACTTTAACCGCCTCTTTTGCCCGCCGCGACTTGTGGCGAGCGCGTAGTACGGTGCGATCAAAGCGTGGCGCAGATGTATCGCCCGCCACCTCGGCGGCGAAGGCCTGCATGTCCGGCTCGTCGTGTTCAAAGAGCGACAGGGCGAGTTTTTCGCCCGTGAGCGCTTTTGCCGTCGCAAACTGCCGCCCGTAGGTGCGAACGGAAGTGATGGGGCTATCGCAGAGCGCCAGCACACGGTTTGCCAGCTCCTCCGGGCTACTTCCTTCAAACCAGCGCTTGCCCACGGCAACACTTCCCGGAATCTCGCACTCCAGCAGGCGCAGAGCAAAGGGGAGCCGGAGGGGTTTTCGAGCGACAATCTCCAGCGCGGGCGTTCGTACATCGGCGAGCACATGAGTGGCGGCCGTGAGTAGAAGCCCCTCATCGTTTTCCAGATTGGGCCAGTGCCGCACCAGCCAGCGCCCCAAGAGCGGCCCGAGAGCAGACTCCCGGATTTCGAGCAGGCGCGCTGCCTCCTCGCAGGTCAGCAGGCACTCGGTGATCGTAGAATCGTTAAGGACGCGAGCTTCTAAGTTGCCCGTCGTATCGTTTTTCAGTGCCTCCGGCAGAGCACTCCAGAGCTCCGTGATCCCCAAGCCTTCGCGCAAGTTCCGCACCCAGCCATCGCGAATCCGGCCCCAGACGGCGTCGTCGGCAGCGGCGATGAGATTGAGCGTCGCCCCGACAGGCAGTGTCTGGGTAAGTGCGGTGAACGCTTGCGTGTCGAGAATCCCCACCAGAAACGGGCGCTCGGTAAGCGTTGTCGAAAGCTCCGCTGCCGTGAAACCTGCCCGCCCAAGAGTCGCCAGAGCATAAGGCGAGTTCATCGCAGTCTGGAGCGCATCGTTGACAGCGGAGGCCATGAGAAGACCCTCCCAGAGGCTTCTTAGTGACTCTTTCGCCGTCGCCGAGGCTGCAAGAACGCGCCAGAGGGCTGCACGAACAAGAGCATTCTCGTGCTCGATCAGCTCGTAGGGCTCACCTAGATCCTTGCCTGCGGCTCCCGTTTCTAGCGCGATGAGGAGCGCCTCATAGTCTGCCTCCCGTAGCGGTGGTAGGAGCTCCAGCCACTCTGCCAGTGTCCCTTCGTCCACCGACTGAGCGGCATTGTGCGCAAGAGCCGTGAGATTGGGCGTGCCCGTTGCAAGCAGCCCCGGCACAAGCCGAATCACCGCAGTGCCGCCCACCGCCTCGGGGAAGCGCTCCGCAACCAGTCCGGCAATGGCACCAAAGCGCCGGAGTTTGGTGGGGTCGCTCGCCTGGAGAACGCACTCCACAAAAGCCACTTTCCAGGTGGGATCAGCGTCGGCGTGGCTGAGTAGCTTGGGCAGGAGCTTGGTGCGCTGTCGGGCGATGGCCTTGGCAAATCCCAGTGCCGCTAGCTCCGGCGTGAGCTTCTTCGCGTCGACCAGCTCCCGCACCCCGTAGGCCGTGAGCAGCAGTGAGGGCGTCGCGACGCCCGCTCCCTTGGCATCTGGCACAGCGGCGTTTGCCGCCCGCAAGGCTTTCAGTGCCAGCTCGCGTGCTTGCCAGATCGCTTTTCCACTCAAATAGAGCGTTGCGGCCCGCTCGGGATGTGCTGTCCATGCCGCCATGCCACGGGCCTCGAATCGCCGGAGATTTAGGCCCAGTGTGGCTTTCTCCACATACGCCCCACGCCCGTGGCTGCGTTGTTCGAAGCGCTTTCCCGCCCCATAGAGCAGGTCGAAGGCGATCCAATTCTGGGCAGGCTCCAGCGGTTCGGTGACATTGCTCAGCGTGTGAGACGCCAGCTCCACAAAGCGCATCGGGTCGGAGCTTTCCAAGGTGCGTAGGTGTCGCCGCGCACGGCGCTTCATGTAGCCAATGGTTCGCGCTGAGGGCGGCGTGCCGTAGGGAGTGGGCCGCTCGGGATAGGCCAGGCTCAGTAGCGAGAGTCCCTGCCAGGAGCGGGCGTAGAGCCATTCACGGCTAAGCGCAAGCTGTTGTGCCTGAACATGATGTGTTAGCGGGAGTTCTTTAAGGGTGGCATCGCGACCATCAAGGAGCCTCAGACGGAACTGATCCGCTGCGTACACCAGTCCGTTGATGATCCCCAAGCTCAGCTCCTGGTAACTGTAACCCAGATTCAGCTTTCCCGTGACAGTAGGTGCGCTCAGCCTCCCTAAGTCAATGCGGTGTAGATCTTGACTGTTGTTCCGTGTGGAGGTGGAGACAAACAGCATCTTCCCCTCCAGCGTCAGAGTCTTAGCATTGGCCAGGGGCAGCTCGCCAACCATGACGGGCTTTTGGGGATCACTGGTATCAAGAACTTTAATGCCCCCAGGAGTCGGCAGGCGGTTCCAGGCAAAGCCTGCTCCCTCGCCCAGCACGACGGCAAACCCCTCGCCTACCGCCACTTGCTTTGCCCCGCGCATATCCAGACCCGCACCAGAGCCGTGAATATCGCGGAGGTCAAAAATACGCAGCGCGTCTTTGACGATCACGTAGAGATAGGGAAACTGTGCCGCCACGTGGTAGTTATTAACCGTGAGCGTCGCGAGTGGGTTGAGCGTGTCGCGCTCGGGTTCAAAAATACGTAGCTCGGTGGAATAGGCAAGGACGATCAGGGGGCCGCACCAGAGCACCTGACGGATATCTCGTGGGGCATTTTCGAGCTTGGCGATCCCAACTTTTTTGGGCTTTAGCTTGTCGGGCACCGAGAAATCGAGCAGTGAGAGATAGGGATTGTTCCAGGAGCGATTGAGAACCACCGCGAGCTTCTCTCCCTGAGCCGCAATCCCCGCGATGCTCTGGGCACGTCCGATCTCCACGCGGGGCTGCTCACTCGGCTGGCTCAGCGGCGTGGTATCGAGCCGTGCGATAAGCGCTCCCAGAGTCTCAGGATTGGCACTTGGGTCAGCCTCTAATTTCTTATAGAGAGACTTCAGCTCGCGCCACGGGCCAAAGGTGAGGGGAGATTCCCGGACAAAACGAAGCAGATCGGTGTTGGACTCAGGCATAGTGATCTTCCACACAGCACTCTGTGTTTGGAGTGGAGGGCGACAGTCGCTACTATCCTGCAGGGACCGGCGACGATCACTGTAGGCGCAGTGCGTAGTAGTACGCTACCATGGGGTGTGGCCGAAGGCTCATCAGCGCGCACCACGGAGGTAGCGTACTACTACGCACTGCGCTGAGCCGCATCGGCGACCGGTGATGTAAAGCGAGCTTTACGGCCACCACGACGAAACATCGTGGCTCAAACCCGAAGGCTTGAAAGGCTAACGATTGTAACTCCGCCCTCCACTCCCAACACTACGAAGAGTATGCCCGACCCGGAACGGCAAAGTCAATTCTTTTTCTGTGGAATAATGCAGACTGTGACCCACCACACGCACCTCAAAACCCCGCTCTGCACGCTCCGGCTTACCTCCAATGGCGAGGCGATTACTGGCTTCCAGCAAGCCGCCACACAGCTCACGGAGTATTTTGCCCATCAGCGCACCGCTTTTTCCCTGCCCCTTGCCGCCCACGGCACGGAGTTCCAGAAACTTGTCCCCTGCCGCCGGGTGAATCACCCCGCCGGTTAGAGCGGCAGGGCTAACGAGCGCTTCGCGCTACAAAGGCCGCTTCGGGCCATACAGAATTTTTATGGCCTGGGTACCCTCTGGGTGGCCCTTCGTCGCTTTAGCTCTCCCGTCCCCCGTTCTAATCGGGGGGACTCCAATCGGCGTGTGTCGGGTAGAATGGCCGGTATGCCTACTGGCTCCCTCACGGTTATCTGTGGCTCGATGTTCTCCGGCAAGACAGAAGAGCTGATCCGCCTTGTCCGCCGCGCACTCTACGCCAAGCGCACGGTTCAGGTCTTCAAGCCCGCCCTCGACACCCGAGACCCCGCCACCGTCATCCGCTCCCACAATGGGGCGCTCCACGAGGCACTGGCCGTGGAGAACAGCGCCGCACTCTACCTCACCGTTGCCCCTGAGACTCAGGTTGTCGCGATTGAAGAGGCGCAGTTCTTCGACGAAGGCATCTTCAGCGTCTGCCAGGCACTCGCCGACGAAGGCAAAGAGGTGATCGTCTCCGGGCTCGACATGGACTTTCGTGGGGCCCCCTTTGGCGCGATGCCTCAGCTCATCGCCGTCGCAGACGATGTCGTGAAGCTCCGGGCGATCTGCGCGGTCTGCGGGGGAAATGCCGCACGCTCCCAGCGGCTCCTCAATGGCCTGCCTGCTCCCGCCAGCGCCCCGACCGTGCTCATTGGCGCAACCGAGCACTACGAAGCACGCTGCCGCCAGTGCCACAGCGTCCCTCAAGAGGCTCTCTAAACGATTCGTACAGGAATTGCTTTGCGAGGGAACAAGGAATTGATCCCCACCATCTCCAATATACCACCGTCCCGTTTGGGAAAGAACAAAACTCAATATGATCCCTTACCGCGCCAAAACACCTCTTGAACATGTCCCTATCACATCCATCGCACTCATCGTTATCAGCGGCATGTGTTTTTTGCTCGCTCCCTCTCTCGCTCCCTTTGGTTTGGCAAGTGCCCCTTTTCAAAATGCAAGCCTTGCACAGCTCTTCGTTAACTGCCTGCTCCTCTGGGTTTTCGGCGGAGCCGTAGAAAACCGACTCGGGCCCGTGAAGCTCTTGCTGATCTACCTCCTCGCCGGTTTTGCCGGGGGAGTCAGTAGCCACGGCCTCGCACTAGGGCTAGGGGTAGAGCCCAAGCCACTCGGGGCGATTGGAGGAGTTTTAGGTTGCATGGGAGCCTTTATCTACCTGTTCCCCTTTGCTCGCATCAAGATTTTCCCCAGCTTGGGCCTTCTGCGCGCTGCAACCGGGGACTCCGAATCGGCGGGGGACTGGCAGGGAATCTGGGTGGCACTCTACTCTCTTGTGGTGACTCTTATCGTCTCGGGGATCACCCTCCAGCAAGGGATCCAGGGAGCACTCGTGCCGCTAGGAGGGCTTGCCGGAGCCACTTTAGGAGCACTCATGCCGCTCCTCTTTCGCGAGGATCGCGAGAGTGAGGAAGCCTCAGAGGCGGAGTCTATTCGCTCCGAGGTTCGCGGCGACTACGCAATACTCTCCACACATGAGCTGGAGGCCCTCCTCGAGCACGATCCCAACAACCCCGAGCTAGTGTTCACTTACTGCCGCAAGGCGATGAGCTCCGCCATCAGTAGCTCGGAGAGTAGCGCTCAGAGTGTCAACTACTCCAACATTCGTGAGATATTTGTGAAGCGTGCTCAGGTCCTCATTGGCAGTGAAGAGCCCGATGCCGTCGCCCGGATGGCACTGAATCTGGCAAGCGAGCCGGGAGCGATTCCGGCGCCAGTTCTGCTGCGTCTGGCCAGTCGCCTCGAGAGCCTGGGAGACTACGCGCTTGCCGAGCAGCTCTACCAGCGTGTCTTCCTCTACGACCCACGTGGCCGTGATGGCGAGCTCGCCTTAATGCGAAAAGCAAGACTCCAGGAGCAGGGTTCCGCCGATAAGTCAGCAGCAGTGGCCCTCTATATCGAGCTGATCCAGCGTTTCCCCAACGGCCTCCAAACCACCTACGCCCACGATGCCCTGCGCCGTCTCGGAGTCGCCGCGCCTGCCGTCACGGCGCAGAGCACTCCCACAGCCGCCCCCACTCCCACGACAACAGACAGTATCCCCACCAGCGCCGCCGCACACGGCCTCCGCTCCCTCGGAGGCTAGAGACACTACAGGCTTTTTAGAAACGCGACAAGGTCTTTTAGCTCTTGCGGCGTGCAGTCGGGCTGGCCGGTGAGCGGGCTAGGACGGTGGTGTTTGGTGAGGACATCTTCTAGCGTGCGTGCACGTCCGTCATGCAGATACGGAGCGCGGCTGTAGACATTGCGCAGGGTCGGGGGGTTGTAGCCTTCGTAAGCATCCCCTGCCTCTTCCAGTCCTGTCTTGGTGATGGTTGGCGTGGCGTAGCTTGTCCCCCCATGGCAGCCCGTGCACCCTTTGGCGACAAAGACTTTCTGGCCAGCGGCGTTTGTCGGAAACGGGGACTTTTTCCAGTCCAGCGACTTTAAGTAGGCTTCCACGGCCTCCGCCTCCGCCACGGTTGGCTCCTCGCCCTGCATGCTCTTGGTGAACGACTCGACAATCCCCTGCCGCAGTGTCTTCTGCCAGCCGTGCCAGGTGTAGGGCGCGGTCTGGGCGACGCCGCGGAGGCTCAGGGTCTTCTTGGGCCTGCCATAGCTACCATCGTTGAAGGTATCAAAGTTGCCGCCGTTGGTATGGCCCTCCGTATGACACGAGGCGCAGGAGTACCAGGCGTGGAAGGAGCGCTTGGCATCGTGGAAGAGCTGCTCGCCCTGGCGCACTTGTGACGGCACTTTTGGGCCACCGAGCGCGATCGTTTTTGTGATGGCTCCCGACGCGACATCTACCACCTGAACCGCATTGAGAAAGTCATTGGCGACAATGAGCTGCTTGCCATCTCTTGAGAACTGTGCTCCCAGCGGTCTGCCACCCAGCTTGATGCGCCGAATCCGCTGCACCGACTCGGGTTCTAGGTAGTCCTCGGGGCCACCAAAGGCCACAAAGGGGAGTCCGGCGATCTTGGAGAAGAGCACTAGCTCATGGGTTCCGCCTGCGGTGAGTGCGACTGTCTGGCCATCGGGAGAGACCGTGCAGCCGTCCACATCGCCCAGTGCATCGCCCTGCGTGTCTAGTGCAATCGCCTCACGCGGCCCTTCTTCCGTCAGTGGCACGCGGGCAAGGCGATTGCCCACCACCCAGCCCCGATCAATGTTATCTTTGGTTGCAGGAAAGCGACGCTCGTTGATGAAGGGAACCAGGGCTTGTTTGCCGTCGGGGGAGATGCCGATATGGCGTACATTGCGCCCATTGAGTGGCACGGTGTAGAGCTCCTCACCACTAGGGAGCGCATAGACAGAGAGTGTCCGGGCACGCGTGCAGCCCACGACCAGTCGCTTACCATCGGGGGTGAGTGCGACATGCCACGGCTCTAGGCCCGTCGGGAGTCGCTTGAGCACTTTGCGGCTGGCAAGATCTACCACCACAATCACATCTTCGCCGCCCAGCGCCACGTAGGCTGTCTTCCCCTCGCGGCTCAGCACCACGCCACGCGGCTCATCTCCCACGGGAATGGTCGCAGCAACCGTGAGCGTATCACCCGAGATCGTGAGGACGCTCAGGGAGTCCGAGCCGTAGTTCGTTGACACGGCGACATCGGCACGTGCCGCCACGCAGAATGGCTCCTGACCTACCGCAGCCCGGCCCAGCACACTGCCCGCCACCAAATCGAAGAGTGCAACCGAGCCCGTCCCACGCTCCGTCACCAGTGCTCGGCTACCACTTGCAAGCAAGGCAACTTCATGCGGTGCAGGATCACGCACGGGCTGTGTCTTTTGCGGCACCTCAGGCTGTTTGAGCGCAAACCCAGTCAGTGCGAGTAGTGGCAGGGCAAGAATCGCACTCAGACCTTCCTCATCGCGCAGGCGAATCAGCGCTTCAATTTCCAGTAAGTGGAGCTTGTCCTTGGTTCGTCCCGCCGCCCGTTTCATTGCCGCCAAGTCTTCAAGCGAGGCCACTCGCACCTTGAATCCGCCCATGTCCAGCTCCACCGAACGCTCCCAGAGTCCCTCAAACGAGTCTATCCCAGCAGGGAGAGGAAGAATATCAATGTCTCCCAAATCTGTTTTAAGATTGAGGAATCGAAGCTTTCCAATCTCAAGATGCCGAGGTAAAATCTGGAAGTTCTGGCTTGGAGGCATTCCCAGTGGCCGCGCATGAAGAGTTTTCAAATACACGATCAGAGCCTCTCGGTTCGCCAGATCAGGCACCGGTGAGATGTCCATGTCATAGGTGAAATGATCACCACCGAGCAAGCTCAGAGCCAAACCACCAACAACCACAAACTTGATGTCGAACGCGACCAAATCCTGAAGCACTTGGGAAAACTCAGGTGGAATCTGCTCAATCATGACTTTTGTCGCGAGTTAAGCGGTCGGATTTTCACAACCATCGCGACAGCTCGTTGGAGTTTTTCGACTCGCTCTCTTGGTGTTAGTTTTAGGTTCTCACGGAGATGCGATAGATCAATGCCGTTTTCGTCATGGTACGGATTCGCTTCACACCAGGCGACAAACTCCTCAAAGCTCATCTCTGGTGCGACGGGCTCGGTGACCTCGCCTGAGTTCATCGTTGCTAGCCTCTCCCCAGAAGCTTGAGAATATCGTTGAAGGTGATACTGACAAAGAGCACCAGAACTAAGGCCCAGCCCGTCAGCGCGACCGCCATCTGATGCTCCTTGCTAAGCTGCTTGCGCCGGATCGCCTCAATCATGAGCAGGACAATCTGGCCGCCATCAAAGACGGGAATGGGGATAAACAGATTCGCGGCGTAGAGCGAGAGGGAGAGCTGCCCCATGAGCCCCATCAGCCCGAGGATGCGATCCTCCCAGCCGAGCTTTACCACCTCGGAGACTGCCCCGGCAATGGCAACCGGGCCACCGACATTTTTCTTCAGCTCGCGCGGCTTGCCGACCAGCTTTTTCAGCTCCGAGAGAAATGTCCTGGTCATGCGGTTGGCTTCGCCGAGAACCTCACCGAGCTGTGCGGGTCGTGTGCGCGGCCTGAGACTCACCCCGATTTTGTAGGTTTTGTCCTTGCCTGCCCCTTGCTCACGTGGCTGAACAGTCAGTGTCAGGGACTTCTCCTCACGGAGAACCTCAACGTCAAGAGGTTTCCCTTCCGAGGTCTGTACCTGCTCCACCAGCCCGTTAAGGTCGTTAACAGGCTTCCCTGCGATCTTCACGAGCACGTCGTTGGAGCGAAGCCCAGCCATCGCCGCTGCGCCTCCTTCGAAAACCTTGATTTTCTGTGAGCCGGGCAGCTCGACTCCCTGCATGGCTACCAAGATCACAAAGGCGAGCCACCCCAGCAGAAAAGAGGCGACCGGCCCCGCCAGGATCACCAGAAAGCGCTGCCAGATCGGCTTCGCATTAAAGAACGCCATCTGCGCCTCGCGGGTCTCGTCGTCGGCCTCCGCCTCCGCAAAGCCAACAAAGCCTCCTAGCAGAACCGCACGAACGGTGTACTCGGTCTCGCCATCGTACCAGTAGCGCCATTTCTTGCCAAACGGCAGGCCAAAGGCAAACTCATAGACCTTGAACTTGAAGAGCTTGGCAGCTAAAAAATGGCCCAGCTCATGGATAAAGATCAAGATACCAAACAGTACCGCCCACGTTAGCAGGGTCTCCAGGTTATGCAGCAAGGTTCTCTCCTAAAAATGCTCTCTCACAAAGCGGCGCGCCGACGCATCAGCGAGGGTTATTTTTTCCAGTGTATCCGCATCCGTCACGGGAATGCTACCCAGTGCCCCCTCGACCGCAGTGGCGAGCTGACCGAAGCGCAGCTTGCCCTCCAGGAACGCCCCGACGGCGGCTTCGTTGGCGGCATTGAGGATCGCCGGAGCCGTGCCGCCCGTCCGAAAGGCCTGCCGCGCCAGCGTGATCGCGGGGAAGCGCTCGTGGTCGGGTGCCTCGAAGGTCAAGTCGCGCATCTGGGTGGGTGAGAGGCGCGGGATTCCCGTGTCCACTTTCTCAGGGTGGAGCAGCGCGATCTGGATCGGCAGGCGCATGTCCGGCAGGCCAAGCTGGGCTAATAGTGCACCGTCACGCAGCTCGACAAACGAGTGGATAATCGACTGCGGGTGCACCACGACCTCCACTTTGTCTTCCCCCACGCCGTAGAGCCAGCACGCCTCGATAATCTCCAGCCCTTTGTTCATCAGAGTCGCGGAGTCAATCGTGATCTTGCCGCCCATACGCCAGGTCGGGTGGTTTAGCGCCTCGTCCACCGTGGCACTTGCAATTCGCTCTTTTTCCCATGTCCGAAAAGGCCCACCCGATGCCGTGATGTGTAGCTTGTCAATCAGGGAGTAGTCGTAGCCCGCCAGGCACTGAAAGAGCGCGGAGTGCTCGGAGTCTATGGGTAAGAGCGCCGCACCGCCGTCTTTGGCCGCCTGCGTCACCAGCTCCCCCGCCGCCACGAGTACTTCTTTGGTAGCGATACAGACTCGTTTGCCTGCCTTACACGCCGCCAGCGTCGCCGCCAGCCCCGCCGCGCCGGCCACTGCCATCACCACCGTATCGGCTTCGTCCAGCACGGCCAGCCGCGTCATCGCCTCGCTGCCCTCGCGCTCCACCGATACCACGCGCTCGCTTGGCAAGCCCCAGCGCCGCGCCTGCTCTTTCAAAAGCTCCGAGTCGCGCCAGGCCACGAGGCCCACCACGCTCGCCCGCTCCTGCCCCAAGCGCTCGATAATATCCAGCGTCTGCGTCCCAATCGAGCCCGTCGAGCCCAGCACCACAATCTTTCGCACAGCCATGAACGCGATTCTACCCGATGGGAGCCCTCTCCCTGTGCTTTAGACCATCTCCCCCGCCACTCGTACCTCGTTGGGAAGAGGGGCTGGGTCTTGAGGAGATACCCTCTTCCGGCGACGAAGGAGCGAATACGGGAAGAGGGTCGGCGAAGCCGGGGAGATGGCAGAATCGGGTATACCCACTCTATGAAAACGCGAACTCTGGGCTCTCTTTCTGTCTCGGTCGTTGGGCTGGGCTGCAATAACTTTGGGATGCGCTGCGACCAGGCCGCGACGCAGCTTGTGGTGGATGCGGCGCTCGACTCTGGGATTAACTTCTTCGACACGGCGGATATCTACGGCGGAACCAAGAGCGAGGTCTTTCTGGGCCAGGCGCTGGGCAAGCGCCGCAGTGAGGTTCTGATTGCCACGAAGTTTGGCATCAAGATAGACGACGACCGGCCCGGCGGGGCGCGGCCCGAGTATATCGTCCAAGCCTGCAACGACTCCCTCCAGCGCCTCGGCACCGACTACATTGACCTCTACCAGATCCACCGGCCCGATGACACGGTGCCGATTGACGAGACACTGGGAGCGCTTCGGGAGCTCGTAGCGCAAGGGAAAGTGCGCGAGCTGGGGTGCTCGAACTTCTCCGTGGCGCAGCTTCGGGCTGCCGCCGAGACCCCGGGGCCGCGCTTTGTCAGTGTCCAGAACGAGTACAGCCTGTTTCAGCGCCAGCCCGAGACCGATGGTGTTCTTGCCGAGTGCGGCGCTACCCAGACGGGGCTGCTTCCCTACTTCCCCCTCGCCAGCGGGATGCTCACAGGGAAGTACCGCAAGGGCCAGCCGCTCCCCGAAGGCACGAGAATCAACGCCGAGTCCCGCTGGCTGAGTGAGGAGGCATTAGAAAAAGTCGAAGCGCTCCTGGCCTTTGCGGAGTCACGCAACCACTCACTTCTGGAGCTGGCGTTTGCCTGGCTACTGGCAAAACCCGCTGTCTCCTCCGTGATCGCCGGAGCTACCAAGCCCGAGCAAGTCAAAGCCAATGCCTCCATTGCGAGTTGGGAGATCACAACAAGCACTTTGGCGACAATCGATAAGTTGCTAAGCTAACTCCAGTCATGGGTTGAAGCTCCCGGAGTAGAATAGGTTGTCCAAACAAACCTACCCCAGGAGTTTCACCATGAGTATAAGCCATAGCAGCACAAGCGGCGATGCCGTCACCATCGAGATTCAGATGACACAAGTC
>JAPLCP010000026.1 GCA_026392155.1 Armatimonadota bacterium
CGGCGTCTGCAGTAGCCTTCGGCTGCAAAGCCCGTGCCGGGCTACCAATGTTTCAGCCCGGAACGGGCTTTGCGGCACGCAGTGCCATTGAAGACGCCGGTTTCAACCGGCGGGAGAGAGTAAATGAGTTATTTTCCGTTTGATCGCTATATTAAGCACGACGAGCTGACCGCAGGGCTGCAGGCTGTCGCAGTGGCGTTTCCGAATCTCGTCAAGATCGAGAGTATTGGCAAGAGCTTTGAGGGGCGCGATATCTGGTGCGCGATTGTGACGAACGTTGCGACCGGGCCGGATACCGAGAAGCCTGCCGTCTGGGGCGATGCCAATATCCACGCCACCGAGGTCTCCCCGACCACGGCGCTGACGTATTTATTGGAGAAGCTGGTCACGGGCTACGGCACGGATGCCGAGATCACCCGGGCGCTGGATACCCGCGCGTTCTATCTGGTGCCGCGCGTCAACCCCGATGGTGCGGAGCTTTATCTGACGACCGGGCGCTCGATTCGCTCGTCCACGCGGCCCTATCCCTTCGATGAGGAGGCGCTGGAGGGAGTCAAGCGTGAGGACGTGAACGGTGATGGCCTTGCCTTGCAGATGCGTATCCAAGATGCCGACGGACCCTGGAAGAAAGACGTGATAGACCCGCGCCTGATGATCCGCCGCGATCCGACTGAGACTGGCGGTGAGTACTACCGCATCCTGCCCGAGGGCTTCTACAAAAACTACGACGGCATCTCGCTCAAGGTGCAGGGCAATAAAGAGGGACTGGACTTAAACCGCAACTTCCCCGGCCACTGGCGCACGGAGAGTGAGCAGTACGGCGCGGGGCCGTATCCCACGAGCGAGCCGGAGGCGCGGGCGCTGGTTGCTTTTATCACCGGCCACAAGAATATCTGCCACGCGGTGACGTTCCATACGTATAGTGGGGTTTTGTTGCGGCCTTATGGAACGCAAAATGATGATAGCTTCCCCGCCGAGGATCTGTGGACGTACCAGACGATTGGCAAGAAGGGGACGGAGCTCACGGGCTACCCGGCGGTCTCGGTCTACCACGACTTTAAGTACCACCCGAAGGAAGTGATCACCGGCGTCTTTGATGACTGGTGCTACGAGCATCTGGGAATCTTTGCCTGGACCACCGAGATCTGGAGCCCACAGCGCCAGGCGGGGATCACGGAGGGCTTCGATGACAAGACCAAACAAGGCGCGTTTAAGTACACCACCTGGGGCCGCAACCACGACTTGGAAGACGACCGAAAGCTCTTGCAGTGGGCCGATACCCAGCTCGAAGGCAAGGGCTACTACGACTGGACGCCGTTTGAGCACCCTGACCTCGGGCCTGTGGAGATTGGGGGCTGGGACATGCTCTATAGCTTCCGCAACCCGCCGCCGCAGTTTTTAGAGAAAGAAATCGCGCCGTTCTCCGACTGGCTGCTCTGGCAGGCGCTCACCACGCCACGCCTGACACTGCACCAGCTCGATGTGGCGTTTCTGGGCGAGGACACCTGGCACGTGCGGCTGGTGGTGAAAAACACCGGCTGGCTTCCGAGCTACGTGACCAAGAAGGCCCTAGAGCGCAAGTATGCCCGCGCCGTGGTGGCGGAGATCGCACTTCCGGAGGGCGCGAGCCTTGTCACGGGAAAAGAGCGCATGGAGCTTGGGCAAGTAGAAGGCTTCTGCTACAAGGCTCCCGCTAACGGTGGCTACACCGCCGATGTTACGGATGATCGAGCAAAGGCCGAGTGGATCGTCAAGGCTGCCTCAGGAGCCGAGATCACGCTCACCGCTCGCCACGAGCGAGCGGGTGTGGTGCGTGAGTCCGTGACACTGGAGTAGATTTTTTCTATGGCTCTAATGCGGCGGCTCCTCTTTGGCGCTCTCTCGGGAGTGCTACTTGCCGCCGCATTCCCTCCGTACCACCTGCCCTACTTTCTGCCGCTGGCGATTGCCGCGCTGCTTGCGGCACTCCAGGGTGCGACGCCACGGCAGGGGTTCTATATTGGGATTATTTCCTCAGGGATTCACACCGGCGCGACACTGTTCTGGCTCTCCAATCTCTTTGCCGCCGCCGTCGCGCCGCTCTGCGCAATTCTCTCGTTCTTCCCGATTCTCTTCTGCACGCTCTGGCCGTGGCTACAGAAAAAGCTGCCGCTTTGGTGCGCGGCGATTCTGTGGGTGGGGCTGGAGTTTTATCGCGCGGAGCCCTTTGTCCTGAACTTCGGCTGGCCGACGCTGGGCTATGCGGTTGCAGGGCGACCTGTGTTCGCACCCTTCGCCGCGACATTGGGTGTCTACGGCATCAGCTTTCTGGCGTTTCTTCTCGGCACACTCAAAGGTCGCACACTGATCATTGCCACCGTGCTTTGGGCCGTTGCTTGTCTCGTGCGCCTGCCTGCACCGTCACCCGAGCGCCCCTTGACCATCACTCTCGTCCAAGCCACCGACGAAGAGACACTCTTCCAGCTTTCCTCAAAGCTCCCTTCCTCCCACCCGAAGGGCTCGTTATTGGGAGGAAGGGCTGGGGTAGGAGGGCCGGACATCATCCTCTGGCCGGAGCATGCCTTCCGTAGCGATCCGCGTGTGGCAGGCAGGCTGAAGTTTGAGAACTACTGGCCTCGGCTAACCGCGCTGGCGAGGGAGAGCAAAGCCCATCTGATCTTTGGGGCGCATGTGAGCAAGGGCACGGGGGAGAAAGACTTTGAGAACGCCGCATTTGTGCTTCAGCCCAATGGCGAGCTGGCGGGGATTCACTCGAAGAACCACCCCGTGCACTTCATCACTGATGGGATTGCCAGCACGACAGCCAAGGCGATTCCGACGGCGCTCGGTAGGCTTGGCGTCCCGATCTGCTTTGACAATGACTACCCCCAAGTGGACAGAAAATTAGTCCAAGACGGGGCGGAGGTCTTTCTGGTGCCCAACATGGACCCGGATGAGTGGGGCGATGTCCAGCACGCACAGCACCGCTTGCTCTTTGCGATGCGTGCGATGGAGAACGGGCGCTGGCTGGCGCGTGCCGATGTGGCAGGGGGCACCAGCACGACTGCGCCTAACGGGGTAGAGGTGGCTCACATGAAAAACGGCGAGCCTCAGACACTAAAAGTCACCATCGGGCGTACAAGCTCCCGCACGCTCTACTCCCTCGGAGGGTGGCTCTTTGGACCATTGTGTTTGGTGGTTAGCATGGGGCTAATTATTGGTATGATTGCTTGGACTAAGCTGCATAAACTCGGATCGTAACAGGTTTATGCTTGGCTCGACTGCGGTACAATCTTGCCTGTGAGCTTACTTCTTCCCCTGATTACCTCAGACGATCCCGCCATCCGGGACACCTCTCTGGATACGCTCTGTGCCTCGCTGGATATTGCCGGCCTGCAAGCCGAGTGCGTGGCGCTAGAGCGTTTTCGGCATGAGAGTGAGAGCCTCTACCAGCGCGTCCGGGCGTGCTTTTTTCTCTACGCAATCCATCGCTTTCACCTGCCGACACGCGAGGGCTTTGCGGTAGGAGGGCACCTGCCCTATAGTGGCTACGTCCACTTACTGGAGCGGCGCTTTGAGGAGGCAATTGTCGTGCGTAGCTCGGTGCGCTCGGTGCGGGGCAACCAGTGGATGTTCACGGCCAATCACCCCGCCGAGCTGCTCCTGCGTGTCCGGCCCGAGCTGACAACACCCGGCCCCGACGGCGCTCTGCCGATCCTGCGGGAGCAGACTCCGGTGCGCATGGACCTGACGCACTCAGGCTGGAGCGATATTTTCTTCTTGGGGATGGACTACCCCGAGGGCGCACGCGTTCTCAATGTCTCGATTGATCTGGCGGTGCACGGCCGCGATGACACGCCCCGCCCGCCGGTGGAGGCCTATTTCCGTGTGCTAGACGAGCCGGTGCTGCGTCTCGCGAGTGTGGATCTTGGGGCCAGCGTCGAGATCACGGACTTAGACGAGGTCTTTAACTTCGGAAAAGACTATCTGGGGCTGCTCAAAGCGGGCCTGATCGCCTCGGGAGTCGTGCCGCCGGGGATGGAGGGCTCTGGGACGAAGCTGACGGACTTATTAGAGCGCCTGGTGGGGCCGGGGCATGGCATCGAATTAGTCTCCAGTGTCAATGGGATTCCCAAGGGCAGCCGCCTCGCGGTCTCGACCAACCTACTCGCTGCGCTGATCGCGGCCTGTATGCGTGCCACGGGACAAACGCGAACGCTCACCGGGGAGCTTCTTGAAGACGAGCGGCGCTTAGTTGCAGCGCGGGCTATCTTAGGCGAGTGGCTCGGTGGCTCGGGCGGCGGCTGGCAGGACAGTGGGGGAGTCTGGCCGGGCATTAAGGTGATCATGGGCCAGCTCGCCGAGACGGGCGACCCGGAGTTTGGGATCAGCCGGGGGCGCTTGCTCCCCAGCCACACGCTCCTTCCCGCCAGCGACGAGACGCGGCAGGCGCTGCAAGACTCGCTGGTCTTGGTGCACGGCGGGCTCGCACAGAACGTCGGGCCGATCTTGGAGATGGTCACGGAGAAGTATCTGCTGCGTGGCGCGGCGGAGTGGGAGGCGCGTTTAGAGGCCCAGCGCTTCCTCGACGCCATCGTCGGCCATCTGGGCACGGGCAATATCCGCGCCATTGGCAAGCTCACGACCGAGAACTTCTACGGCCCCATCCAGACCATCATCCCATGGGCGAGCAATCTCTACACCGAGAGCCTGATTGAGGGAATGCGACAGAAATTCGGCGATGCGTTCTGGGGCTTCTGGATGCTGGGCGGCATGGCGGGCGGCGGCATGGGCTTTATGGTCGCTCCCGAACGTAAAACCGAGGCGCAGAGCTTCTTGCAGCAGCTCATGTCGGAGCAAAAAGTTCGTCTGCAGAGCGCCCTGCCCTTTGCGATGGAGCCCGTGGTCTATGACTTTGCCATCAATGACCAGGGCACGATGGGGGAGCTTCTCCCCGGTGAGAGTGCCCCGCTCCCCGCGTCTTACTACGAGCAGACACTTCCGAATCTCGTCCGTCGTGACACCCGCTCACTGACTCCCGCGCTACGCGGGGAGCTGCTGGCCATTCGCAGTGCCGCGCAAACCCGACCCGAGCTGGCGAGTCTCCCGCTGACGCTCTTTGACCAGCTCTTGCCCTCGGCGGTGGTAGAAGACAAGGCCAACTCGCTCACGCAGCTGCTGGCACAGAACGGCTTTGACTCGGTAGAGCACGAGCAGATTCGGCAGGATCTCACCCACGGCCGCATCGGGCTCTCGCAGAACCGCCTGCCGGTGCACGCGACCATACGGGATGTGGAGCCCGGTGATGTGCTAGAGCTCGGCGACCATGCGGCGCTGGGGCAAGAAGCGATTGCCAGCGGCGAAGTGGCTGTGATCACGCTCGCCGCTGGTGTCGGGAGTCGCTGGACCCAGGGGGCGGGCGTCGTGAAGTCGCTCCATCCCTTTGCACAGCTCGGCGAGAAGCACCGCACGTTTATCGAGATTCATCTGGCCAAGAGCCGCAAGATCAGCCGCGCCTTTGGAGCCGCGATTCCGCATGTCTTTACGACGAGCTACTTAACCCACGCCGCGACGGAAGCGTTCTTAAAGAGCGAGGGCAACTACGGCTACGATGGCCCCGTGGCGCTCTCGCCGGGTCAGTCCATTGGTCTGCGCCTCGTGCCGATGGTGCGTGACCTGCGCTTCCACTGGGAGGAGACCATGCAACAAGTGCTCGATGTCCAGCAGCAGAAAGTCCGTGAGTCGGTGCGGGCGGCATTGATTAACTGGGCGCAGAGCAAGGGCGAGGGCAGTGACTACACCGACAACCTTCCTGGTCAGTGTCTGCACCCGGTGGGCCACTGGTACGAAGTGCCGAACTTGCTGAAAAATGGGCTTCTGCAAAAGCTCCTCACCGAGCGCCCGGCGCTGAAGTATCTCATGATCCATAACATTGACACCTTAGGTGCCGATGTTGATCCGAGTGTCCTGGGCCTCTTCGCCTCACGCACCGACGGCATCATGGTCGAAGTCATCCCGCGTCGCCTCGAAGACCGGGGCGGCGGCCTCGCGAGAGTTGACGGTCGCCTGCGCTTGGTGGAAGGCCTCGCCATGCCACGCGAGGAGGCCGAGTTTGGACTGACCTACTACAACTCCGCCACGACTTGGGTGCGGATAGACGCGCTCCTCGCTCTCTTTGGCCTGACCCGCGAGACGCTCTCGGATACCGAGAAAGTGCAAGAAGGCGTACGACGAGTCGCGGCGCGCATGCCGACCTACGTCACGCTCAAGGACGTCAAAAAGCGCTGGGGCGCGGGCCAAGAGGATATTTTTCCCGTCGCGCAGTTCGAGAAACTCTGGGGCGACATCACGGCGCTCCCGGACTGGCAAGCCAGCTTCGTCGCCGTCCCCAGACTCCGTGGCCAGCAGCTCAAAGACCCCGCCCAACTCGACGGCTGGCTCCGAGACGGCAGCGCCGCGCACATCGAAACGCTCTGTGACTGGGGGTAAAATAGCCGCATGGACGAGACTTTACGAAGAAAGGGGCAAGCGCTCCATTCACGTTCTGCACAAGGCGAAACTCTGAGCGTTGCGGAGCAGGAGTATTTAGCTGCCTACTATGCCGCGATGGATGCGGCAGAGGCAGCACTCCTTGCCCCCGCTTTTGCCCGTATGGACAGAGAACATGTGGCGATGCAGGAGCACCTGCAAGAACTCCACTCTCTCGTCTCCCGTGAAGAAGCGTTTCTGGCACGACTGCGGGAACTCCACACAGAGCGCCAAGCGCTCAACTCTGAGCGGAAACGGCTGCTGGTCGCTTGAGACAATGCGTCGCTCCCTAAAAGACCAACTCCGTCAGCTCTACGGTTTTTCCTGTGGCTACTGCGGTGTTACCGAAGGCGACACAGGAGCCGAACTGACGATTGATCACTTCCAGCCCGTCGTGCACGGTGGGAGTGACCTTATTGAGAACCTGGTGTATTGCTGTCACGCCTGTAATTCCTATAAAGGTGACTACTGGAACCCCGGAGCAGAGCAACGTCTTCTGCACCCCCGCAATGACGAGCTTAGCTTGCATCTTACAGAGACAGAGATGTATCAGCTCCGAGGACTGACCGCCACCGGGAGCTTTCACATTGCACAGCTTCACCTGAACCGCGCTCCGCTGATTGCCTATCGCCATCGGCAGGGCCAGCAACAACTGCTTCGACAAGAAGTGCAGGATATGCGGAAGCGACAGGAACGGCTCGCTGAGGAGATCGAACAGCTCTGGAACTTGCTGGAAACGCAATACCCCCAGCAAGATTTATAACTTCTCGCCTAACTCGACGGCTGGCTCCGAGACGGCAGCGCCGCGCACATCGAAACGCTCTGTGACTGGGGTTGACCTCCCCCCGCCGCTGAGACGGCGACCCGGGTACCCTCTGGGTGCGGCTTCGCGAAGGGGGAGGCTGAGGGGTCTTTGTGGTAAAGTCTGCACATGGCGTTGTCTCTGGAGGGCATAGACGATTCTGTAAACCACGCCGATTGGAACGGCATGGCGGGAGAGCGTCGCAGGCTCCGCTACAAAGGCCGTCCCGGCCATACTAATTCCCATGGCTGGGACGGCCTTTGTAGCTTTAGCTCTCCAGTCCCCCCGCTCCAACCGGGGGGACACTCGGCCTACCGCTTCAGGAAACGTCCGGCGAGGCCGATGATGTCGTCTACCGGTGAGCCACCCTTGTTCTGATCCAGGAGCTGCCCGACCATCCCCATCAGACCACTCGCCTGCGGTGCGGCTTGCTGCTGCTGACCTGCGCCGCCTAAAAGCATGCCGGCAAGTCCTGCCACATCCAGGCCCTGCTGCTGCTTCTGCTGCCCTAAGTAGCCCATCACAATCGGAGCGAGCATCTGCAAGAGTGCGCCCCCGTTCGCGCCCCCAAGGCTCTGACCCACGACATCGCTGATCTGGTTGGTCTGCCCCCCGAGGACATGGCCGAGAATAGCGGCACCGGGGCCGCCCTGAAAGCCCGAGATCGCCCCGCCGAGGTTGTCGAGAATGCTCCCATCGTGGTTGTCCAGAGCCATGCTAAGTGCCTGTGCTCCGTCGTCGCTTTGGCTATTGCGGGCCATCGCACCCAGAAGAATCGGAAGTGCTGCCTGGATCCCATTCTGCGCCGTGCCTTCATCCACCCCGAGCTGCTCGGCAATCTGCCCCACCGCGCCACTGCCACCAAGCTGTCCTAACAAACCTTCTAGTACATTGTCCATAACGTTTCCTACCTCTTTTTGTTGCAGGGATACTGCCAACGTAGGGACAGGAAAAGCGCAAACTATGTTCCAAACAAAAGTCGGGATGACAGGACTCGAACCTGCGGCCTTCCGCTCCCAAGGCGGACGCTCTAGCCAAACTGAGCTACATCCCGAAAAGAAAATTTAGTGGATAGGGAGGGACTTGAACCCCCACAGCACAAAGGCGACTGAGTTACAATCAGCGGGTCTCTCCAGCGACCAAGCCTACCCAAAATAAAAACGGCCCTGGAGCGCGAGGTGCGCGTCAGGACCGGCTTTGTTGCAGAGAAGCGACTACGCTCCTCGTGGCAAAGCCGGAGGTGGGGGATAGGGGTAGGGCTGGTAGAAAAAAGCGTTCATGGCTTCTCTATAGCCGCAGGCTCGCGGCTTGCTAAAAGGCGCGATAGTAAATTTTCGACGAGATCTTTGCCTTGGAGGGCTTCGATCCAGCGAGTGGGGATTCCCGCGAGGCCAAAGCGCACCCCGGCAATTCCCCCCGCGACGCAAGCCGTGGTATCGGTGTCTCGTCCGAGGGCGATAGCGGCCTTGACAACCCCTTCGTAATCGCCCGCGGCTTGAACTTGGTGAGCGGATCGTAGGCAGTCCACGACATAGCCACCTCCCGTGCCAAGGGTCTTTTCCATCGGACGAACGGAGAGCTCCAACTCTAGGCGGTAGGGGCCGTTTTCTGCATAGTAGTCACGTAGCGTTGCGACAGCACGCGCCCAGGTTGGTTCTGCTTTAGCCTCGTCGCTAGTAAGGAGATACCGCGCCCAGAGGCAGTAGAGGGCGCAGCAGACGTGCGAGCGCGGGTGTCCGTGGGTAACACTGGACTGCAAGTGGGCATCGCGGATGAGGTCTTCGTCGCTTCCGGTGTGCCAGAGGGCGAGTGGAAGAACACGCATCAGGGAGCCGTTGCCATTTGCCATCTCATCGGTACGACCCGCGGCATGGGCAGGCGTTCCACGCAACAGCTCCCAAATCGCGTCGCCGGTTTGGATACCGCAGTCAAAGACTCGACTATCAGGGGTGTAGGCGGCGTTTTCGTACCAGTCCACGATGCGCCTGCCAAAGTCGTCTAAATCCAGCTCGCCGCAGGTCAATAACGAGTCGAGCAGAGCGAGCGCCTGTGCGCCATCATCGCTCCACGTGCCAATCGGGGTGCGGCCGTGTGCCCGTGCAAAGCCCGCGGGTGGCTCCATCTCAATCGCATCCCACGCGGGGAGCTGATCGGGTGCATGAAACTCATAGGGAACTCCGAGCGCATCCCCGATCAGCAGGCCGTAGAGGCCGCCCGCGAGTGATTCATAGGAGAGGTTCATGGTTATTAACGTATCGTATACGATTATTGAGCGCAAGCCTATCGTCTGGTAGATAGGCTATAATCGCCCATGCAAGAGACAAAGCTCGCTCCGGAGGTCAAGGCCGCCCTGACCCGCTCCTTGATTGTCCTCAACCAATACGACGGTGGGATGCGCAAGCAGGATGCAACTCATGCAATCTGCGAAGCACTTGATGGAACCATCCTTTCGGCCGGACGCACCTACCGTGATCTGGAATCCAAGTTTGACTTCTTTACCCAAGCAACCCGGGAAGATGGAACCGTTCTATGGCGAAAATTCTACGGTCCGCTCCGCTCCGGTGGTGACGCCCTGTACCGAGCGGGGCACCTCAGCGAGCAGTATTGGCGCAACGATATTGCGGAGGCGATTTGCGTCGACGGGCATGGCAATTGCTTCGTGACAGGCCCCTCGACTCTCGACACGCGCGACGCAGCAATACGGGCCTTTCGGGATTACGGCGCGGCAGTCGTCTCCTACAATGCCGCAGGGGCGTTGCGCTGGGCGACCAAGATCCCGGATTTCAATCAGCCACGGTGCATTGTTGCCGGACCGAACGGAAAGATCCTGGTCTTGGGAGTCGGCGGATACCGCCGCCGAAGCATCGGTGGAAACCCTCTGTTGATTTACGCTTTGAACGCATCGGATGGAAAAATAGCGCGAACCCTGAACCTCGGTGTTGACCGCCATGCGGTCGCGATACGGGTTCTTCCTGACGGAAACATCCGGGCCATTGTCTTGGACGGCCGCATGTATGACTTTCCGGATCACGCGTATCGTCACTCGCCCATGAAGCGCATTCCCGGTAGCTGGCTTTCGTTGACGCTCACCCCCGATCTCAAGGTGATCGAGAAGATTCGTTTCGATGCGCACGACCAACACGTCCGGAAACGCGGCGCGATTGCGCAAGACGGTACTGCGGTCACGATCGAGTCGTACCCGGATGAGACCGACCGACTGAGCTGCTGGCGGGATGGAAAACAACTCTGGCAACACCGATTCCCTCTGCCGCAACCGGATAACCCTCGCCGCCACCAGCGTTGTGACTCTCCCATTTCCATCAGTGCCGGAACCGTTTTCGTCGCCCTCGGTGACGGGCCTGGTGGGATCAACGGCGCTGAGCAATCTGCCATCAATCGATTCGACCTCGTCACCGGCCAGCCACTCCCCGATTTGCTCACACCGATCTACCCCAAGGGCACTCCGCACTGGGTTCCGGAAGTGATCTACGCAACCCCGACCCGGGTCCTGGTCGGGGGGGAAAGCTATATCGGGGACGCGTGGGTCGGGGTGATGCCAATACCACCAACGTCTCCATAGTCGTCGTGGCCAGATGTCGAGATCGTTCAGCAGGCCGTAGAATAGGGAAACAACAATGTATGACGAAAAAGTTGATGAGGCGGCGGGGATTCTGGCGGCTGTCACGGCGAGTGGGCAGGTTCGAGGGGCGGTTCTGCATGTCCGTAGCCAGACGACACTTTTCACACGAGCCTTTGGGGAAGGCTGCTCGGTAGACAGTGCGTTTCTCCTAGGGTCTATCTCGAAGCCAATCGTGGTTGCGGCCCTCATGACCCTCTATGACAAGGGGCTTTTTGGTCTCGACGAGCCTGTTTTGCGCTATCTACCCGAGTTTGTGGGGGAGGGGCGTGAGCGGGTGACGGTTCGCCACCTGCTTACCCACGTCTCCGGCCTACCCGATCAGCTCCCGGACAATGCCTTTCTACGCCAGAGCCATGCCCCGCTCTCTGAGTTTGTTTGTGGAGCGCTTCGCGTGCCCTTAGAGTTTGAGCCAGGAGCGCGCTATCAGTACTCCAGCATGGCGATCTTGCTCGCGGCGGAGCTGGCACAGCGCCTCTCAGGGATCGAGATAAAGCAACTGGTAGCCCAAACCGTTCTCCAGCCACGGGGAATGACGCGCTCCGCTCTGGGAAGGGAGACGCTTACCCCGGATCAAACCATGCCCTGCCAGGTCGAGCACGCCGCGCCGGAGGCAGGAGGAGGAGCGCCTGGCTCTGATCACTGGGACTGGAATAGCCCCTACTGGCGGGCACTGGGCTCTCCTTGGGGCGGCGTGCAAGCCTCCGCGGCCGATGTCGCCTGCTTTCTGGAGGCATTTCTTCCGCCTCATGACACGCTCCTCAAACCCGAGACGGCTCGGCTCATGACGCGCAATCACAACCCCGAGGGCATGGCTCCGCGCGGGCTCGGGTTTGATCTTGGGCTGGGCTTGGGCTCTCCGAACATTTTTGGTCACACGGGCTCCACGGGGACTATCGCTTGGGCCGATCCCCAGCGTGACCTTGTCTGTGTTGTGCTGACCACCCTGCCAGCGCAAGCCGTGACTCCCCATCCCTATCAGCTTGTCTCAGAAACTCTTGGAGCAAACAGAGCGTGAGTTTCGTCGTAAGGTAGAATAACCCATGCAACAGACTTCTCTCTCGCCCGAGGCCAAGGCCGCCCTTGCACAGTGCTTTGCGGCACATAAAGCCCTTCGTTCGTACTCGGCTCAGGTGCTGATCACGGTTCGCGGCGTCCCGAAACAGCAGAACGGCCAAGTACGCGTGGCACTGGCAAGGCCGGGGCGGCTCAGAGTGGAGTGCAGTGGCCCCCGTGCGCAGCAAAGAAGCCCACTTCTGGTCGCCTCCAGTGGCTATCTCTACAGCACGTTTAGCCCTACGAAAACCTACTCCACGAAGCGTGTTGAAGCGAGCGGAGATGCTCTCGTGATGGGCCTAGAAGAGACCGATACTCTCCCGCTGCCCGTGTTTGAGCAGCTCATGGGCGGACGTGATGGCTTAAGTGAGCTTCTGGCAGGCTTCTCCAAGGTCACTCAGGAACCGGGTACGCTGATTTTTCACGGGGAAGGCCAAGCGAAACAGACCCTCATCTTCGATCCCAAGGACAAGCTCTTGCGTGAGGTGCGGCTTAGCCAGGGCAGTGACAGAGAGATTCGTGAGGTCTACCAGAATGTTCGTGCCAATCCCGCGCTACCGGAGTCGCTCTGGGACTTTGTGCCACCGGCAGGCTATCGTGATGAAAATGCCCCGATGCCACCCCTTCCGCCTGCCCCAAAGCTCGGCCCTGGCGCAGTGACCACAAAATCCGGCTTGCAATACCAGGATCTCAAAAAAGGCACAGGGCCAGCGGCGGCTCAGGGAACTACAGTGACTTTTCACTACAAAGGCTCTCTGACCAATGGGATGGTTTTTCAGTCGTCGCGCGCCAACGGAGAGCCCCCTGCAAGCTTCAAGCTTCCTGGCCAGGTTCTGCCCGCCTGGAATGAGGGGATTCTTGGCATGCGGCCCGGCGGTGTGCGCAAGCTGATTGCCCCGCCAACGCTGGCGTTTGGGGACGAAGGACGAGGCCGTATGATCCCGCCCCGCGCGACCTTGATCTTTGAGATTGAGATGCTTGAGGTGAAAGAATCCACCGTCTTATGAGACAGACAGACCCGGCGGCGCAGCAGCTTTTAGACCGGCTGGTTGCGACGCATCAGGCACTTTTTTCGTTCTCCGCACAGGTAAAAGTGGAGGCCGTCAGCGACAAGGGCCGCGAGGTAGCGACGGCAACGATTCTCTACCAGAAGCCCAATAAAGCCCGTGTCGAAGTCACGCGCGGCAGTGGTGATAAAGTGCTATCCGTCTGCGATGGCGTCAACCGATTGTACGCGGCCTCAGCCACGAAAAAGAAACAGAAGGCGGAGTCCGGTGAGAAAGCGCTTGTAGAAACCCTTAGCCAGGCGAACTTGTTTATCGCGCCGGTCTTTCTCCTTCTTTGCTCACGCGCCGCTCCCGTACGCAGCCCGCTTCCTGGTACGGTTAAGACCCTGGGCTTTGGCACGCCCTTGACAATGGATGGTGTGCCCGTGGAAGTGATCGCTGCCGATGTCGCGACCAAAGACGGCGAGGCGCGCATCACGTTGACGATCGGCAAGGACGACCGCTTGTTGCGTCGCCTGATGGTGCAGACTAGCTACCAGAAAGAGAACTTTACGCTGGCAGAGACCTACACCAATATCCAGGCGAACCCTAGGGTAGACAAGAAAGCTTTTGTCGTGTCCTAGTTTCCCGATGCGAGGGCGAGACGGTGATCGCCTAACGACGCTGGGGTGGCCCGTTGGGGTCGGTGTTGGGAAGGAGGCTCTTCCATAAAACCCCGAGCTGGGTGCCACGGTTGATGTGCTCTCGTGCGACTTTCCCCTCGCTGTTGTGCCGCTTCTGCGCCTCCGTCAGCCCCTTGGTGAGGGTCGCCATGTCCGCACTCAGCGGCCACTGGGCAAGAATGCTCCCTTTTTGGCCAAAGGTGTCAGGCTCGATGGCGTAGATTCCGGTGCCAGCGACGATTCCTGCCGCCTTGAGATCCGCTTCGGTGGCAATGGGCGAGAAGGCCCACTTGCCCAGTAGCTCGGGTGCCCATGCCAGCTTGGAGAGCTGCGCCTCACCGCCGCCCACCGCGACAAGCAGGGGCATGGAGTCGCAAGCCGCCGTGTTGAGTGAGAGCCGAAAGTTGTGCATCGCAGGAATGGCAGTGGGCGTGCCCTTGGCGGGAAACTTGCCCGCAAGCTCTTTCATCGCCACCGCCATCGCCTCTGGGGTGCGGTAGCTCATCTGCGGGGAGCGGCCCGGACGCGCCAGATGCTTCGTGCCATCCGGGGACATCATGGCAAAGACCGTATTTTCCAGAGTACCCGCACGGCCTTTGAAGATGCCTTCCAGATACTTCACTTCGGCGGCATTCTCATAGGTTGCGGGACGGATACAGATAAACGCACGGGACGCGTCTATGACAGGTTTCTGAGACAAGAGACTCTTGTCTGTATTTTGCTTGCCCGGTCACCAGATGCCGGAGACGCCGTGGCACTCCGGGACTGCGGACATGAGCAAGATAGGACGATTGGTGCGCTTGGCCTCGGCAAGCCCAGCCTTGAGCGTACCAAACCAGACAATGCCACCACTCGGGTTATAACCAACCGTTTTCCCCGAGCTTCCAGGAGGTTGAACTTTCATGGTTTGATTATGCCCAGAACTCATGAAGGAGTCATGAAGGAAGAATTGAACGCGTGTCGAACAAGTAACTATGGCAATTCGAAACTCTCTTATTTTCGGGAGCGCTGCTGCGCTCCTTGGAGCGGGGACGCTCCTAGCAACGACGACACCCGCGGCCTCCCAGGGCCAGCGCACCCCGCAACCTCCTGCGTTTCCGACGTCTATTCGTCTGGCAGGACGCGCCCCCATGGCGGCAAAAGTGCTGATTGGCCCCAAGGGCGAGGGCTTTGCTGAGAACTGGGTCACGCGAGGAACACAGACCGCGGCGAACTGGACGCTCCAAGAAGACGGCGGGATGCTTCCTGATAAAAAAGACATCACCAGCAAGTCCACGTTTGGGGACTGCTTCGTGCATGTTGAGTTCAAGGTTCCCACGGGTCATGGCAATGCCGGGATCGCGTTTCAGGGACGCTACGAAGTGCAGATGTACAACTCCTTTGGCGAGCAGCTCACCAAAGAGACCGGGGCGGCGTTCTACAGCCAGAAGCCCGCGACGTTCAATGCCGCCAAGCCTGCAGGCGAGTGGCAGAGCTACGACATCCTCTTCCGTGCCCCGCGCTTCGATGCCGAGGGGAAAGTTACCGAGAAAGCCCGCGCCAGTGTCTTCTGGAACGGTGTTCTGGTGCAGAACAACGAGGAGTTTAACGGCCCCACCGGAATCCAGTACGGCGATTTCAAGGGTGAGGTCAAGGTTGGCCCGCTCGTGCTTCAGGGCAACCACGACCTCGTCCAAGTCCGAAACCTCTGGGTCGTCGGGCAGTGAGTTTCCGCACGCTTCAGATGGGCACTGCCGATCTGGAGCGTGCTCGGCTCTTTTGGACACAGATCATGGGGCTGGAGGAGCTTTCCTCCGGCTCCGATTTTGTGGTATTGGCGGCAGGGGAGACGCGTTGGACACTCACCCAAACAGACCCGCCTCCCGCAATCGCGCACTTCGCGTTTAATATCCCCGAGAATCTCTTTGATGAGGCCGTTGTTTGGCTCCAAGAGCGCGTCCCACTCCTCGCCAGCGCCGACGGGCACGAAACACTCTTCGACTTCGCCAACTGGAACGCCCACGCCATCTACTTCACCGACCCCGATGGCAATATCGCCGAGCTCATCGCCCGTCACACGCTGCCCTCCAGCCGCCGCGACAGCTTCGAGATTTTAGGCATCAGCGAGATTGGCCTGGTCACCGACGACGTTCCCGGCACCGTCGCGCAGCTTGGGCTCCCGGCGTATCGGCAAGGCAGCCCGCAGTTCCAGCCCGTCGGCGATGAAGAGGGGCTGCTGATTCTTGTCCAGCGTGACCGCCCCTGGTACCCCGACAATCGCCACACCGCGCAACCGATTCCCTTTTCTGTGACGCTGGCAAATGGCGCGGCGTTTTCGGATTCGGGCGGCTAAAGCGGCCCGCGGATAGTTACCACTCGCCCGCTGACTTGGGAGCCAGTACCCGCTTCTTGTCTCGGTATACTTGACCCCCTTCGCTTGCCGCACCCAGAGGGTATCCGGGTCGCTGTCTCAGCGGCGGGGGGAGGTTAAATACTTATCGAACCAGTCCATCAGAAGCTCGGCGTCTTTCTCGATTCCGGGCCAGCCGTGGCCTTTTCCGGGGCGCTTCACCAGCTCGCAGGGAACGCCTTCTTCTTTGAGCTTTGCAATCAGCCGCTCGGACTGCTGGATGGGGACGAGCAAGTCGGCGGTGCCGTGGATCAAAAAGACGGGGCAGGTGGTTTTGGTGATTCCGTAGATAGGGGAGAGGGTCTTGCTGAGGCGCTCGATCTCCTCGGGCGGCGTCTTTTCCGTGATCCCAAAGGCAGGCCAGTAGCCCTTCAAAAATGGGTTCAGCATCGCCTTTGCGTCGTCTTTGCCGTAGTTGAGAAAGTCAGTGGGGGGGTAGAAGCAGGCAGCGCACTGGACGGCACTCGATGCGCGGTCTACCACGTCTTTGGCATTGGGGTCGCCGGGGCCACCGTAGGCGGCCATCATACAAGTCAAGTGCCCTCCAGCACTCCCGCCACTGATGCCGAGCTTATCGGGATTGACTCCCCAGCGGCTGGCGTTGGTGCGAACAAAGCGCACCGAGCGGTTGATGTCTTGCAGGATCTCGGGGAGCGTGAACTTGGGCGCAGTGCCATGGACAACCTGAAAGAGCGTGTAGCCACGGTCCGCGAAGGCTTTCCCAAGCGCAGGATTGATGGAGCTATGGCTGGAGACCCAGCCACCCGACACCATCCACAACACCCCGATGCCGTTGGACTTGGATTTTTCAGGGAGCGTCACGTCCATACTCAGCGCCACGCCCATTTTGTGGCCGTAGATCACTTCTTCATGGCGCGTCTGGGCTGAGGCAGGGGAGAGTAGGGCTAGTGCGGTGGCGATGCCGAAGAACATTCGTCGTGTCATAGGCCGATTTTACCCGTAAAATGCCAACGATATGCTCATCCCGCTTGACCCTCGCCGTGTCCGGCTCCTCTCCGGCCCATTTGCCGATGCCCGCGACCGCAATGCCGCCTGGCTACTTGCCCTTGACCCCAAGCGCCTGCTCCACGGCTACTATCAAAACGCAGGCTTGCCAACCCAAGGCACTGCCTACGGTGGCTGGGAGCAGCAGAGCCTCGCGGGACACTCGCTCGGGCACTATTTGTCGGCCTGTGTTCGGCTAGCGGCAGCAGGAGATGAGCGTCTTGTCGAGCGCGTCTCACAGGTTCTCTCGGAACTCAAGCGCTGCCAAGACGCGCGCTCTGACGGTTTTATCGGAGGAATGCCCGACGCGGATCGGGTGTTTCGTGAGCTTCGTGTGGGTACTGTCCGGGCGCGCAACTTCGACCTTAACGACTGCTGGGTGCCCTGGTACAACCTCCACAAGCTCTATGCGGGCCTGCTCGATGCGGCGACCCTCCTCTTGTCCCCCCCGTTGGACGGGGGCAGGGGGGGGCTCGCTCTTGAGATGGTCACCAAGCTCGGGGACTGGGCGATTGGTGTCACGGCAAATCTCGACGACGAGAAGTGGCAGGCGATGCTTAGCTGTGAGTTTGGCGGAATGAACGAGTCGTTTGCCGAGCTCTATGCGCTGACGAAAGAGCCGCGCTTTTTAGCAATGGCGGAGAAATTCTACCACCGCGCCGTTCTCGACCCGCTCGCCGAGGGAATCGACTGTCTGCCAGGCCTGCATGGCAATACGCAAATCCCTAAGATCATCGGTTGTGCGAGGCTTTACGAAGTGACGGGCGATGAGAAATACAGGCGCATCGCGGAGAACTTCTGGCGCTTTGTGACCCAGAGCCATAGCTACGCGATCGGAGGGCACGGCAGCGGCGAGCACTTTGGGCCGTCTGGGGATCTCTCGGCGCGGCTGACCCACACCACCTGCGAGACCTGCAATAGCTACAACATGCTCAAGCTCACCGAGTATCTCTTTGCCTGGAACCCCAAGGCCGAGTACGCCGACTTCGCCGAGCGCGTCCGCATCAACCATATCCTGGCGAGTCAGAACCCGGAAGATGGCATGGTCTGCTACTTTGTCTCACTGCTCTCAGGGCACTTCAAGCACTACTCGACCCCAGAGGACTCGTTTTGGTGCTGTGTCGGAACCGGCTGGGAGAACCACACACGCTATGGCGACGGCGTGTACTTCAAGGACGATGAAAACGGAGTGCTCTATGTCACGCAGCTCTTAGCCTCCGAGGCGAGTGTCCCGGAGTGGGGGCTGACGGTTCGCCAAGAGACTGCCTTTCCAGGTAGCGATTCCATCCGCTTCACGATCACCGGTCCTAGCGAGCTTTCCGTCCGACTGCGCCTGCCACGCTGGGCGGGCTACACCACCCTGCGCTGGCAAGATATCGGTGACTCGACTCTCGTCTTTCCCATGAAACCGTCAACGGAGCCCTTACTGGGCGCACCGGACAAACTCGCGCTACTGGATGGGCCTGTCGTGCTTGCCGCCGATCTGGGAGCTGCGCCGCCGCCCGGTGACGCCGACGGTGGCGAGCCCTTCAACGCGCAGATTCCTCCGGCCCCCGTTCTGCTAAACTCCACAAGCCGTACTTTCGAGCGCGAGGTCTCCCTCGTGCCGTTCTACCAGCTCCACGGACGGCGGCAGGCGGTCTACTTCGACACATTCTCCAAAGACGAGTGGGTTGAAAAAGAAACGGGCTATCGAGAGATAGAGGCACGGGAGCATGCCGAGCGCACCAAGCAGCTCGATGAGTTCTGGCCCAACCAGATGCAGCCTGAGCGCGACCATCACTTTGCAGGCGATGGCTTTATCGGCGGCGAGCGCAGCGCTTGGAAGTTCCGGCAAGTGAGCGAAGAAAACGGCTGGTTCTCTTTCACGCTCCGCTCCCTGCCCGACTTTCCCGTGGAGCTGGAGTGCCTCTGGGGGCCACCGCAAGACCACGATGTCCGTTTCACCGTCGAGGTCGAGGAACAGCCGATTGTTGTTATCACCAAGACCGTCGAAAAGCACCGGCACTTGGCGGAGACGTATGCAATTCCGGAGCATCTGACCAAAGGCAAAGAGCGAGTTACCGTGCGGGTGAGTGGCCCCAGCGCACCACTCTTTCGAGCCAAGCTACAGAAACGCCTGGAGGCATAAGACTCTCTATTGCGTTCGGTGAGGGTGAAGTCCGGCGTCGAGCTTCCGAAAGCGGCTCGGGTATGGGAGTGACTTGCGCTTGCGTTTGCGCCTCAGGCAAGTTCTCGACCAGTGCCTGAAGGCGCTCCCGCTCCGTACAGAGCCAGTCATCGTAGTAGCCTGGTAAGAGCTCCCCTTTAAGGTCAGCGGGGATGAGTGTGCGCCGCAACGACGAGAGTGCATGACTTCCTGAATTGTATCTTTGGTTTATGGTTTCTGTATACTAAGTGCATGTCAAATTTCCCGCAGCGCCTGCCCGACGGTGTTCAAGTTGTCGTGTCGGACTCCGAGGGGCGGGTTCTGCTCCAAAAGCGGGAGGACTTTCGCCTCTGGAGCCTTCCGGGCGGCAAGATCGAGCCCGGCGAGACACCCGAAGTGGCAGCCACGCGGGAGCTTTTGGAAGAGACAGGCTTTGCGATCACGCTGACGCGCTGTGTGGGCTTCTACTGGCGACCCGACATGCCCGGCGGCGGCGTCTTGCTCCAGGTCTTTGCCGGTAGCGTCGCCGAGAAAATCAGCGAGCCCGGCTGGGAGTCCGTGGCAGTGGACTGGTTCACGCTCGACAAGCTCCCACGCTCCGTCCCCGGCTGGACCCGCACGGTCCTCACCGATGCCGCGCTAGGGGGCGCCCCCGTCCGCTGCATCCAGCGCCTCCCGCTCTGGAAAGCCTGGCTCGTACGCTTGCTCTATGCCTTACGTCGCCTACGAAACCGGCTGATGGGGAGGTAAACTCTCCCCATGGATTTTCGCAAAGACGCAGTCGCACTAGACCTCTCCGGCGAGTGGCAAATGGCCTTCTCCGACGAAGGGGGACAATTTCACTCCTCAAAGGAATTGACCGCCTCGGGCTTGCCAATCTACCCGGCGCAGGTGCCGGGGAACTTCGAGCTAGACCTGCACCGGAACGGAATGATCCCCGAACCGTTCTTTGGGATGAATATTGCGGAGCTGACTAAATGGGAACATGCCCATATCTGGTATATGCGCCAATTCGTCGCGCCACCTCTTCCTGAAACACATGAGGCTCTTATTTGTTTGTCTGCGACAAACCGAAATATGACTTGCTATATCAACCGACAGGGATTTAGCTGGTACTCTCCGGCTTTGACACTCCTTTCGGCGTTGCTCGATTATGACGATATGCCGAAAATTCAAGGGACGAACGACCTTGTAATCCACCTTGCTCCCGAAGTTCAAGATAACTACCACAACAATCCTCTAAGCTTCGCGCAGCCCAATCGGTATGAGTCTCTTCGGGTGCGGCGGGCGCCGCATGAGTATGGGTGGGACATCATGCCGCGTGCGGTCTCTGCGGGGATTTGGCGTCCGATCAAGCTGCTCTATCTGCCCAAGGAGCGCATCGAGAATGTCTATCTGGAGACGCTGAGCATTGGCGCATCCAACGCTTCGGCGCGGCTGGTGCTGCACTTTGACTGCAAGCTCGACGCGTCGTGCTACGCGGAGACGTATGAGATCGAAGTCGAGGGGCGGTGCGGCGACTCGGTGTTTACCAAGCGGGAGCGGATGCTCTTTGGCGCGGGGCGGATGAACGTACAAGTTCCGAGCCCCAAGCTCTGGTGGCCCAAGGGCAAGGGCGACGCCAGCCTCTACGACGTGACGGTGCGGGTTTTCAAGAACGGCGCGGAGCTTGACCATCTGCACTTTACCCACGGGATTCGCACGGTCGAGCTGATCCGAACCAGCGTCACCGATGAGCAAGGCTCCGGCGAGTTTCTCTTCAAGGTCAATGGCGAGCGGGTCTTTATCCACGGCTCGAACTGGGTGCCGGTGGACGCGTTCCACTCGCGGGATAGAGAGCGCATCCCGGCGATTCTGGAAATGGCGGTGGACCTGAACTGCAACATGCTGCGCTGCTGGGGCGGGAATGTCTACGAGGACGATCTCTTCTACGAGATCTGCGACCGCGAGGGGATTCTGATCTGGCAGGACTTCTCCATGGCCTGCGCGGTCTATCCACAAGACGAGAGTTTTCAGCGCACCCTCGCCGACGAAGTGCGCTCTGTTGTCCGGCGGCTGCGGCAGCACGCGTGTGTGGCGCTCTGGGCGGGCGACAACGAGTGCGACCAGGCGTGGAGCTGGGGTGGCAGGCGACAAGACCCGAACCGCAATGTGCTCACGCGAAAAGTGATTCCCGATGTGTTGCTCGAAGAAGATCCCGGTCGTCCCTATCTTCCTAGCTCGCCCTACATCGATAGCGAGGCGTTTGCAAAAGGCGAAAAATACCTGCCGGAGAACCATCTCTGGGGGCCGCGGGATTATTTTAAGAGCCGCTACTACACCGAGAGCCTCTGTCACTTCGCCAGCGAGATCGGCTACCACGGCTGCCCATCGCGCAAGAGCCTGGAGAAATTCCTCTCGCCCGAGAAGCTCTGGCCGTACCAGAACAACGATGAGTGGGTTCTGCACTCGACCTCGCCAATCCCCGGCTACGATCTCTACGACTACCGGGTCGAGCTGATGGCCAAGCAGATTCGTGAGCTGTTCGGTGAAGTGCCGGACAACCTTGATGACTTTGCGTTTGCCAGTCAGGTGAGCCAGGCGGAGGCGAAGAAGTTCTTTGTGGAGCTCTTTCGCACCAGCATGTGGCGGCGCACCGGGATTCTCTGGTGGAACCTGATGGATGGCTGGCCGCAAATGTCGGATGCGATTGTGGACTACTACTTCGAGAAGAAGCTGGCGTATGGGTACTTAAAGACCAGCCAGCAGCCGCTCCTCCTCGCCCTCCGCGAGCCGCGCGACTGGCACCAGGAGCTGCTTGCCTGCTCGGAGCTACGAGAAAGTACGCCGCTCACCTACACCATCACCGATGTGGAGAGCGGCGAGGTGATGCTCTCCGGTGAGGGGATCGCAAAGCCCGACTCGGTCACCGTGCTGGGGCGGATTCCCTACTCGGCGTCTTGGAAGCGTCTTTACAAAATCGAGTGGGACGGCGGCACCAACCACTACCTCTGCGGCAATCCTCCGTTTGAGCTGGAAACCTACCGCCAGTGGGGCCAGAGTGCGGGGATTTTATAGCGACGAAAAAAAACACGCCCTCAGGCCACGAGGAGTGGCTTGAGGGCGTGTGTCTTCTCTTTGGTCTAGACGTCTACGGGAGAATCACTTTGAGATTTCCGCTGAAGGACTGTATCGACTGATCGCTCGTGCGGACGTAGGTTCCTTGAACCTTCACCAAGCCCGCCGTGCCGCTTGGCTGGGTGGTTGCTCCATAGTTGAGGACAGCGACGGTTTGAGCTGAATTGGTCAGCTCCCCGACATTTAGGGGGAGGTTGAGCGGATTCATGGCGGGATCGCCACCCAGCGCCAAGCGGGCAAAGGTGACCGTCACATTCTTCGTATTCCCCGTTCCTGTGTTCCTAAGCGTCAGCGAAAGAGTCGGAGCTGCCTTCGTGCCGCCAAGCGTCGCACTGGCGATGGTGATAACACCCGTGCCATTCGGGTTGCCCTTTTGGTAGTTAGGATCAATCACAACAGGGAGCCGCCACATGCCGCGTCCATAGGTGGCAGCCATCAGATAGCCCGTGCCAGGAACCAGCTTGAGAGCACTGATTTCACAGTTCGGCAGACCAAGCGGCTGAGTCGCATTCTGCCAGGTCAACCCGGAGTCTGCGGAGTAGAAAACTCCAATGTCTGTGCCCACCCAGAGGGAGCTGGCATCACAGGTGACGGCATTGGTGGGAACATCGGGGAGTCCCGTCGTGCCGGAGCCGCTGATATTTACGAAAGTCACACCGGCATCGTAGGACTCGTAGAGGTGCCCTGTTCCTGTACCTCCTACGGCGACGCGAACATGATCAGGATCTATCGGGTTCACCCAGATACTGGTAAAAGCCCGGTTGGGGAGACCTGTGCGCTGAGTCCAGCTGGCACCTTGATTGCTACTAATCCAGAATTTTCCATCAGTGGTGCCGACATAGAGGCGCTGGTTGTTGGATGGGGCGACGGTAATGGCGCGGATCTGGCCATTGGAGAGCTGGGTATTTCCCAAGTGCCCCTGCCAGGCTCGGGTGGTCTCATTGTAGCGCCACAAGAACTGTGTCCCTAAATAGAGATGGCCCGGTGCCGTAGGATCTATCCCAAGCCAGGTAAAGAAGCCAGGGCTTTCACTAAAATAGGCAGGGGTGATATAGGCCCCAGATACCCAGGAGTTACCCGTGCGAGCGATGGTGCCCCCTTGGACGGTTAAGAACTGGATCGCAGGATTGGTGGGGTTGATGGCGGAACCAAAACCATCGCCCGCGCCAGGATTTTTCCAGTTGGTAAGATCCCCGAGCGCTGCGGGTGTTGCGTTATCCTGCGTCCCTGCGAGCATGATATTAGGGTTGGTGGGGTGAAAGTCAGCATCGTGGAAAGCCGTGATGCCTATCGAGTGGTTCCACCTCGTCGCAAACGTCCAAGACGTCAAGGTCGGTGCTCCCGCCGAAGTCGTGTACGTAAGGCCATAGATGCCACCATCGTTGCCCACGGCCATGATATTGGAGTCGCCCGGAAAGACAGCAAACGAGTGCGAGTCGTTGTGTGTTCGCGCTTGCGCACTTCCGGTGCGGCCAATGTCAATCCATGTCCCGTTGGCTCCTGGTGAGGCAGAGATTGTGATCAGGCCCAAGTAGAGTGTGTCTTGGAGCGTTCCATTGATGGTATGCGCAGAAGCCTGCATGTGGTAGTCGTAGGGAACTTGTGACCAGTTGGAGCCAGGGCCATAATTTTGAGGGTGGTTGCCGGTGATATCGGTCCAAGTCCAGGCACCCGTGGTGGCATTGCGAACCCCTTTGCGAACTCTCTGGTCACTGGTGCTGGTCATGTAGAGGATATTGGCACTGACGGCGGATGCGGCGATTCGAACCCTCCCCGCGCCACCAATTCCGGTGATCTGTGCCCAGGTAATGCCTTTGTCTGCCGAACGGAAAATCCGGTTGTTGGCTCCCACTACGTAGTAGGGGCGCCTCCCGGAGGCATCGCGTACACCGATCTCAACATCTTCGGCATTCACAATTAACGACTTGGTTGCGGTCTTGACGCTCCAAGTAGCACCGTAGTCCGTGGAGCGGTAGATACTCGCAGCCGTGCCGCCATAGACTGCTGCCATGACAACACCGGGCGTATCAGGATCAGTGACAATCGCATTGACCGCACAGCCCTGGAGGAAGTCCATCGTCCGATCCCAGGTCACGCCACCGTCGGTGGAGCGCATGATCCCCCCAAACTGTCGCGCGTTGTAAGCTCCGCCAAACCACCAGCCCTGGGTGTCAATGTTATAGTCGTGGTCACCGAGGCCCGCGTAGATAATATTCGGGTTATTCGGGTCGACGGCAACACTGCTGGTGAACGGAATAGGAAAGGAGTCTCCAATGGCTGCCCATGTCGTACCGCCATCGGTGGTCTTATGAATCCCGCCTATCGGGGTCGCAATATAGATCGTCTTCGGGTCCGTGGGGTGGAAGGCGATACCGCTCACACGTCCGGTCAGAGCAGAGTTGGCCGGGCCATAGTATGTGGTGTAGGGAACCGTGAGGTTTCTAGGGCCAATGAACTCCCACGCACCAACCGCGTTGGGATTCCCACCACCCGTCGCGGCTAAGGTGACAAGAGAGCGATCCCGAGCGCGCTGCTGTAGCGCCGGGGCTGCCGGCTGCATTCGCTCCCGCTGATTAATCGAACGAAAGATCGCGTCCGTATTGATCCGGTCACTAGGGTACGCACGCTCCTGGAGACGTGCGAGGCGCTCCTCGTAGATCCCTGTCCCAGGAAGCACACGGACATTTGTGCCGGGGAGAATTTTTTCTTTGACGCCTGCTGCCTTTTTGGCTAGCTTCAGCTCTTTAAGATAGGCGCTGAGCCCACTGACGGTATTGAGATCGTGGTGCACGGGTGTCTTAGACTTGGTCGTCGCTTTTTGTGCGTGCACCGGTAATGTAAAGACGTTTGTGAGAGAAAGAGAGATAGCAAGCAGACTGCCAGCAGTGAGAGTAAAGAGAACTTGATTCTTCAATGTTTTGCTCCAACGAGTTAAGAGTACACCACAATTTAACAACTTAGGTAGGTCTTGATTAGGTACGGAACGGTCTCTCGAAAATCCTTCTTAGCTACCCTCGTATTTTTTCACAATGCCAGGGCTCAAGCCAGTGAGCGCCGATCCCGCACGGGGCCGAGTTCTGTCTTGGCGAAGAGCTCTGCGAAGTCGGAAGAGCCGTCGTCGAGGCGGGTCTCCATGGTGACGCCGCGCTCTTGCACGGGGATATTGCCCGCCCAGCCGTCGTTCCAAGCGGCTTGCCTCAGATTGTTGTAGTGCACCACGCGTCCGCCCGGCCAGACGACCGAGAGAATATGGCGCTCCTTGGGGATTTCGTAGGGCGGCTCCATCTTATACTTGGTGAGCGTGGACTCATCGAACGCAATCCCGAGGCCGGGCGCTTCGGGGACGCGTACGTAGCCACCAGTGATCTCCAGCGGGTCTACCAAGAGATCGTCGGCGAAGTTATTGAGGCAGTTGACGGCGGGCCACTGTGCAAAAGGAAGCACGGCCCCCAGATGCGCCGAGAGTGCGGTCGTCAGGCCGGTGCCGACCATTTGCAAGAAAAACGGCTTCTCAAACGCGGCGGCAAGCGCGCCTTGCTTGAGAATACTGGAGAGGCCTCCCGCCACCACAAAGCCATCGCAGATCTCCTCGCGTGCGGCGCTGGAGAACGGGACGGCGCCAAAGTGATGGGCAATGGGCCGGTTGGTCTTCTGGCGCAGCAGACGATTACCCTCCAAGTCCCGATGCGGAATGGGGGACTCATACAGCGCGACGCGTTCATAGGCATCCAGCGACTGCAAGACTGGCGCGGCGTTGCTGGCGTTGAGGAGAAACTCGTTCCAGTCGAGGTCAATCTTGAAGTACCCGGGCGACGCCGCAGAGAGCGCCTCCACTTGTGCCCAGACATCCCACCAAGGTCGGGCTTTCGTCTTGTAGGCCACATAGCCCGCCGCCAGCGCGTCGTGGGCTTCTTCGGCTAAGGCATCCGGGGGAAAGTCAATCGTCCACCAGGAAATCGGGCACCACGGGCGGACGAGCGGCTGGTTGAGTAGTTTATAGACTGGCACGCCCAGCGCCTTGCCTACCACATCGTAGAGCGCCATCTGCAAGCCCGCACCAAGAGAGTCATCACCCAGAAAGTCCGCTGGGTTCTTGCCCTTCACCCGCGCCACGGCGTCGTCAGAGACCCGGCCCCAGGTGTAGTGCGGCAACGTCTCGCCCCAGCCAATCAGGCCTGCATCGGTCTCCACCCGGCAGACCTCCACGACTTTCCACTGCCAGACCTCCCGCGCATTCCATTTTTCACAACGCGGCGTAAACGGCACAGTGAGCGTGATCCGCTCGACATCGGTAATCCTCAGTGACATGTTTGCTTTTCCTGACTATTTAATCTGTCCCCAGTAGCGACCCATCCAGTAGGCGAGCAGCCAGTCGGTGGGCTTGTCCTCGCGCTCGCCGTTGCGGCCAATGACGGTTTTATACGGCTCTTGATCCCACATGACCAGCCCCATCTCACTACGGGGGACAAGTTTCTTGAGCATGCCATCGTCGGTACCGGGCGTGCGCTCAAGCTGGATATCCTCGCGGCTGCGGTTGTCTACGGTCCACTCGATCATGTCCAGCGGCCAGTCACGGAGCGTCTCGACGGCGGGCTCTAGAGCGACGCGTCGGCCAGAGAACTGGTTGTAGACAAAGTCGTAGAAGGGTATATGGTCACGGCGGCAGGTGGCGTGCCACTGGCGGATCGCGGTGAGGGCAGCGGGGCGGAGCTGTGGAAAGATCAGGTGGTTGAAGAGGTTCTGAAAGACCATGCCTAGGAGCTCATCGTTGATGTGCGTGCGCTCCGACGGGGTCTTATAGGCAAGGCTTTGCATGTTCTTATCGTAGCCGTGCCTCGTGATCAGAAGCTGGGTGGCGTCTTTATACTTTTGCTTCTTGGTGACGTGATAGGCAACGCCTAGGTGTGCCAGAATCTCGGTGGAGTTGCCGAAGCGCTCCTCGTTCCAGTTGGGGTCACCATTGAGGCTCTCCGGCGACCAGTTACCCCACTGCGTTGCCTTGCCATCAATGTCCGCTAGCACAAAGCCATGATCCACAATCCCCCCGACGATCTTATCCACCAGCTCCGCGACGCGCTTTTTCTCACTCTCATCGGCGGCAAGGTCGTAGTACATCGCGTAGCCGTACAGATGGCCGTCGATCTCGTCGGAGCTGGCATCGCGTTTCCAGAGCCACTTGCCGTCGGCGCTCAAGACCCAGCGCTTCTCAATGGGCTTCTCGCGCGGGTTGTCGCGCTTCATCTGGGCGAGCTCTTCGGGCGTGAAGGTTCGGTCGGTCTCGTGGAGGGGAGCGGTGCCGGCAGGCAAGACCGAGCGGGCGATAAAGTGTGGCGTCCCGGTCACTTCTTGGAGGAGCACCATGGCATTGAAGGCCGCGCGGGCGTTGGCGCGTGCCTCAGGGTTCTTGGTCACGGCGTAGCGCAGCGACTCCACGGCCATGTACATCCCCGTGTGCTCACCGTCGTTGTCGTCGTCCTCGATAAAGCTCTCGGAGAGGTCACCGCGTTTCTTGAGCACGGCCGGGCCGACCAGCCCCGGTGGGCGAATGTGCCGCTTGCGGACAATTGAGAGGAAGTAGTCCGCCTTTTCGGCGAGCGTGAGCTTCTTGCGGCGGATCGCGTCCACGCCGCCCGCGTTTGCGACCCACGCTGTGCCGTCGGGAGCGATCGCCACATCGCGTGCATCATCACGGGCCAGCCAGCGGCGGCTGTGGCGCAGAGAGAACTTCTGCGTCTTGGTGTCGTAGCGTGCCACCCCCAGCTTTGTGGCGATCCAGAGCCGCCCCTCTTTATCGGCAGTAATTGCGCGAGCATGGCGATTAGGCAAGCCCTGCGCCACGCCAAGAAATCTCACGCGCTTGGTGCCCTGGTAAAAATCCACGCCGCCGGTCGAGCCAATCGCAACCGTTCCATCGAAAAGGGTAGTGAGGCAGTAGATATTGCTACTGAGAAGCTGTTCGGGCGTCCCGAAGCGCCGGGCAGATTTGCCATCAGAGGTGTTTTGAAGATACAGACCACTTGCCGTCCCGATCCAGACATGGCTCGCGTCCATGGGGGCAATCGCACGAATCGCCTGGTGCCAGCTCCCCTTGATCCGAGACCACCGATCACCAGGGTGACGAACCCAAACTCCCGTTGGTCCTGCAGCATAGAGGGTACCCTCTTTGGCTTGCGAGAGTGCACAGATGAGGCCAATCGGCTCAGATCGGACGTAGCTGTCTTTCTCGATAAAGTAGAGTCCCTGCCAGGTTCCGATCCAGAGGGTTCCGTTTGGCTCCGCTAGTAGGCAGTGGCACGAGCCCAGTGTCTCGCCCTGCGCATTCCATCCCATCGACGGTGTTCGCCACGTGGAGCCATCGCGCCAGAAAGCGCCCGCTGCCGTCGCGCACCACAGCCGTCCTCGGCCATCCAAGGCGACAGCACGGACATCGTTTTGTTTTTCGTTGGCGAGAGGAGCCGCCTCATGCCAGTCTTGCCAGTAAGGAGTGTCCGCGATCGGGATTTGCATGGCAAGCTATTAGCGACTTAGTGGGTACAATCCTGCCATGAAGTACCGAAAGATTGGGAAAACAGACCTCGAAGTTTCTGAGGTCAGCTTGGGCTGCTGGACGATGGGGGGGCTGAACTGGGTCAATGGGAACCCCAATGGCTGGGCCAATGTGGATGAGGACGAGATTATTGCGGGCATCAAGACGGCGCTTGATGCCGGGGTCAATCATTTCGACAACGCCGATGTCTACGGCAACGGCAAGGCGGAGAGAATGCTAGCGCGTGCGCTGAAGAAGCTAGGCATTCAGAGCGAGAGCGTCGTGATCGCCACCAAGATCGGGCACTTTCCCGGCACGGCGGCCCATGCCTACGAACCTGCGCATATCCGCCATCAGTGTGAGCAGAGCCTGATTAACTTGCAGCGCGAGTACATCGATATCTACTACTTTCACCACGGCTGGTTTGGGGAGCATCTCGAAGAAGCAGCAGCGACGATGGACGCGCTGGTGGCCGAGGGGAAAGTTCGCGTGAAGGGCCAGAGCGCCTACTCGACCGGGGACTTTGAGAAGGCCATTCCCGTGGTCAAGCCTGACGCGCTCCAGAGCTGGGCACACGCGCTCGATGACCAGTTTGTACGGCCCGGTGCAAAGCTTCAGGAGCTGATGGACGAGCACGGCTGTACGTTTGTGGCGTTCTCGCCGCTGGCCCAAGGACGGCTCCTCGACAAGTTCGACCCGACCAAGCCCCCGACGTTCGAGCCCGGCGACCACCGGCTCGGCAACAGCGGCTTTGGCGCGGAGGCGATAGCCGCGCTCAAGCCCAAGCTGGAGAAGCTAAAAGCGCGTTTTGGGGAAACAACCGAGGATCTCTCCGCCGTGGCGCAGCGCTACATTCTGAATCTCAACAACGTCGCCTGTGTGATTCCTGGTTTTCGCAACGAGCGCCAGGTAAAGTGCAACCTCGCCGCTGTAGACCGCGAGCTGACTGATGCCGACATGGACTTTATCCGCGAGGTTCTGAAGTGAAAATTCTTCTCACAGGAGCCAATAGCAATGTCGGGCGGGGGATGATCCCGCGCCTGCTGGCGGCGGGGCACACGCTGGTGCTCTCGGATATCAACAAGCTCCCCGAGAAAGAGCCGTTTACGGGGCTGGAGTTTGTGCAGGCCGATGTCCAGATCGGGGTGGGGCTGGAGCGTGCGGCGCTAGGCTGTGATGCGATCCTGCATCTGCCCGCCTGGCACGGGATTCACTGGAACGCCAAGACCGAGGTGGACTTCTGGCGGCTGAACGTGGACGGGACGTTCTGGATGTTCCAGGCGGCTCAGAGCGCAGGGATTAAGAAAATTGTCTTTCTCAGCTCCCAAGCCTGGCACGGCCACTACGACAAGTACGGCTTCACCAAGCGCATCGGGGAGGAGCTTTGCGAGTACAACAAGCAGCGCCACGGGATTCCGTATGTCGCCGTCCGCCCCGCCGACTTCACGCCCTACCGAGACTTTCTCCACTTTGGCTCACGTCTGCTCTATGGTGGCGTGGATCGCGAAGACGTTCTGGACTGTATCGAGGCGAGTGTTGCCTACACCGGCAGTGAGAGCTTCTTTGTCAATGCCGTGAGAGCTAACGCCTTCACCGAGGAGCAGACGGCAGGCTGGGAAGCGGACCCTCTCGCAACTTGTGAGGCGATCTTCCCTGGCTCGCGTGCGCTGGTCGAGAAATACGGCCTCGATGTCACGCGTCGCCCACACCGCAGCAACGCCGAAGAATCCCCGCTGGGCTGGATGCCCAAGCGACACTTTGGGACGTTTCTGGAGCGGCTCGCCGCACTGGATGAAACCGAGGCACGCGCCCTACGCTGCCCCTATGCGGGTTAGGAAACAAAACAAATGCACTACACAAGTTTGGGCCGAACCGGCCTTAAGGTCTCTCGTCTCTGTCTGGGCACCATGAACTTTGGCCCGCGCACCACCGAGCCAGACTCCTACGCGATCATGGATCGTGCGCTGGAGCTGGGGGTGAACTTCTGGGACACCGCCAATGTCTACGGCGGCAAAAAAGGCGAAGGAATCACCGAGCAGATCATCGGGCGCTACTTTGCTCAAGGTGGCGGACGGCGCGAAAAAGTCGTGCTGGCGACCAAGGTCTATGGCGATATGGGCGAGTGGCCCAACACCAGTCGCCTCTCTGCGCTCCATATCCGAAAAGCGTGCGAGGACTCGCTGCGCCGCCTCCAGACCGACTACATCGATGTCTACCAGATGCACCATGTCTGGCGGGACGCGCCCTGGGACGAGATCTGGCAGGCGATGGAGCTTTTAGTCGCGCAGGGGAAAGTGCTCTACATCGGCTCATCGAACTTTGCGGGCTGGCATATCGCCAAGGCGAATGAAGCGGCCAAGCGGCGCAACTTCCTCGGGCTGGTTAGCGAGCAGAGCCTCTATAACCTCAATGCCCGAACTGTGGAGCGAGACTTACTGCCCGCCTGCGAGGACTACGGCCTCGGGGTAATTCCCTGGTCGCCGCTTGCGGGTGGTCTTCTTGGCGGCGTGCTGGGCGATATTGATGAGGGCTCACGCCGGTCTGGCATCAAGCTCGATGATGCAGGCCGAGCGAAGATGGAGAAGTGGGAAGGCCTCTGTGCGGAGCTGGGAGAGTTTCCCGCGGATGTTGCCATTGCCTGGCTCCTGCACCAGAAAGTCGTCACCGCTCCGATCATCGGACCCCGCACGCAGGCCCAGCTGGATGGTAGCCTGCGGGCACTGGAGATTGCACTCAGCGCGGAGACGCTGGCGAAGCTGGATGAGATCTTCCCCGGACACAAACCGTCGCCGGAGGGTTATTCCTGGTAAAATACGGGGCATGCAAACCCTCGTTATTTTTACCGCACTCTCTCTCTTGAGCGGAGCACCGCGCTCCGCTCAAGAGACACCGACGGCTCCCACAGTCGCCACACAAGCAGCTACGCCTGCGGTCGCGCGGGACTTTTTTCTCTTCTCCAAAGCGCTTCTGAACCTGCGTGAGGGCGAGATCTCCTCTCTGGTCACGATGGACGTGAAGGGTGAAGGCCTTGCCGTGGTGGTGCAGGCGCAGATCCATCTCATTCACAAGTTCAGCGGTGCTTTTATCAGCGAGACGACGGTGAAGCCGCCAGTGAGCGGAGCCACAAAGCGCTATAAAGTAACGCACGATGGCAAGACTACTTGGGTTCAGGACCTGGGTGCCAAGACGTACGCGATCCAGAAAGTCAACGATGACAATGAGTTTCTCGTTCGTGGGCTGCTCTCCGGGCTCGCAAAGGCGGCGCTAGGCAAGCTCGAACCCGCCCAGCTCAAGCTCCTGACCGCCGCTGAGCCTACTCCCGAGCTTGCAGCAGAGCTCGAAGTGGCTGTTGCCAAAGACGACGGTAGCCTGAAAGTGCGCAACGAGATCGTAGCGGGTAAGCCTTATCGGGTTTATGAGCTCAAGCCCGACAAAGAAAAAGGGATTCTACTTATCTATGTCAATGCAGCAAACCGCCCTGAGCGCCTCACCATGGATCTAGAACAAGACAAGCTAAATATCAAGTTCGTTGAGGTTATCAAGAGCAGCTTGCCGGTTCTTCCGGCGAATACCAGCTTTAAATTTAAGCCCACCCGAACCATGAAGAAAGTGAAAAAGATAGACCTAGGAAATTTCTAAAGATGAAAGCAATGAGGCAACAAAAAAAGGCACCGCCTAGTGCGGCGCAAGCGGAGCTTGAGAAGCTCCAAAATGAGCTACGCCAGCGGCAATCAACGCTCTTTAAAGACCTAGATAAGCTAAAAGAGAGTGAGCAGCAAAAAGCCTACGAGACGATTAGTGCGAAGCTGTTTGCGGAGTTTTGGCCCAAGTACCAGAAGCTCATCAATACCAGCACCGGCGGTGTTCAAGTCCGCGCCCGCATTGCCGCAATAAACGTGGTGGAGTTGGGGCGGAAGCCATTGCTCGTTGATCAGCTTGTTGCCGATATTATTCGTGAGAGCCGGGAGCTCCCCGAAGCGGCCCAAGTGGCCATGCAGCTGCGCTACCGGGCCTACATGGGTAAAGAGGCAAAAGTCAAGGCGCAGCTCGCCGCACTGGGGAAGTCTAAGAACGCTGCCGTGCAGGCCGCCGTGCTCTATGCGACGGCGGAGCTGACCAAGGACACCGACGCCAAAGCCGCGGTGCCGCTCTACCGGCAAGTGGTCGCAAACTACCCTGCCACGGACTATGCCAAGCGCGCCAGAGGCGCCATTTTTGAGGCGGAGAACTTGCAGGTCGGCATGGTCGCCCCCGAGATCACCGGCTCAGATCAGGAAGGCAAGACCTTCAAGCTCTCGGAGTACCGGGGAAAAGTGGTGATCTTAGACTTCTGGGGATTCTGGTGAGGGCCCTGCCGCGCGATGCTTCCGGCAGAGAAAGAGATGGTCAAGCGACTCGCTGACAAGCCCTTTGCTCTTATTGGAATCAATAGCGATGGCGACCGGTCGGTCGTCAATAAAATCTTAGAGCGCGAGAAAATCACCTGGCGCAATGTGATTGATGGAAATACCAGTGGTCCGATTGCGATGGCCTGGAATATCAGTGGCTGGCCCACGATCTATGTTTTAGATAAAGAGGGCAAGATCCGCCACCGGGATCTGCGCGACGACGAGCTCGAAAAAGCGGTGGTCAAGCTTCTGGCGGAGGCTTGAGCCTCGTTCCCAGCGTGAGGCAAACCAGCCCGCCAAGCAGTATTCCCGCGAGGGTCTGGTAGGCAAAGTGGGCTCCTGACTCGACTCGCGACCATGCCATGAGGGCTGCCCAGAACCACCACAGTGGGGCAAGTTTTGGGTAGCGCTCGGTCAAGATATAGGCAAGGCAGACATGGGCCGCCGTGTGCCCGCTCGGAAATCCACCATCACCGCCCGATGGTCGGGCAAGCACATGAAAGCCGTGCCAGGTAATGGTTTTGATAAGCCCAAAGAGCACGGTCTCCCCTAGCATCACGGCCACGACCCAGAGCGCCAGTGCCTTGTCTTTATTGCGCCATGCCTGAGTCAGTAAGTAGCCCAAAACGATGACCAGCGCTGTGGTGTTTCCCTCTCTTCCGATGACTTTGGCGAGTGACTCAACGCCCAAAGCATTTTTGTGGTCGAAGGCAAACCCGATGATGGCTGCCAGGCCTAGTAAGGGCCCCGCCACGAGGTGTGGCGACTTCACCTATCTTTTCTCCGAGGGATTTCGGAGCACGATCTCGGTGTAGTCCAGCCCTGCGGCTTCCAGGGACTTATGCCAGGCGGGAAAACGGCGTCGTGCAGCCGTGATCAGGGCGGTGTCTTGGCGCTCCAGCGCTTTGGCATACAAGGGCTCGCCCTTTGCATGTCGCTCCTGAATCCGGCGCACGACTTCTTTCTCATCCCAGTCATGGTAGCGGCGAATGGTGTCGTAGTCGAGGCCCGCAGCTTCGAGCGCGGCTCGCCAGGAGCCAAAGTGGTGGCGCTTGACAGCGGCAGCGGCAAGCGTGGGATCGAGCTTGAGGGAGACATGCCGCCACGAGAGATCCGCGTTTTGTGTCGCTAGCTCCTGAAGGCACTCGATGATTCGCTCGTTGGTCCAGCTTCGGTAGCGTCGTAGCTCGTCGTAGTCCAATCCTGCGGCAGCGACGGCGAGGGGATAGGAACCAAAGTAGCGTACTGCGGCTCTGAGCAGAGGGAGATCCTCACGAGCGAGGCCTGAGTAGGAGAGATCTTGCTGCGTTTCGTAGCGACGAAGAATCTCGCCAAGGATGGTGTCATTTGTCCAACGGGGCACGGGGGCTTATTCGGCAGGTCAATTCTGGATTCCTCCTCACCCGCGTTTTTGCACTCCGCACTCTTACACTGGTTCTTCTAACCCATCTGCCCTGAGACGCGGTATACTAAGCTCCAACGTATGCACTTTTTCTCTCGGTGTGGCGGTATCGCCCAGATTATCCAGCGCTCCTGAGCATCACACGGTTCGGGGTGGGCAGTGTCGCTCGCCTCTTGGGTTCGGCGAATCGGCGTGATTTTTGCTTCCAGGGGCGCTGCTTTGTTTGTCTCGCCGCCGACCCTGTGACCGTTTCCCAAACGTAAAGACTATGGACTATTCTAAGACACTCAACTTGCCGCAGACGGACTACCCGATGCGCGCCGATCTACCCACCCGCGAGCCGCTCTTTCAGGCACGCTGGGCGGAGCTGGACCTCTACCAGAAGTCACTCGACAAGCCCGCGCCCAAGGGGAAGTTTGTTCTCCACGATGGCCCGCCGTACTCCAACGGCAACTTGCACCTCGGTCACGCGCTGAATAAAACCCTCAAAGATATCGTCACGCGCTACAAGACCATGTCGGGCTTTTGCTCGCCCTATGTTCCGGGCTGGGACAACCATGGCTTGCCGATCGAAGTGCAGGTCGTCAAAGAGTTTCGCGAGAAGAAAGAGCCGTGGACGCCCGACACGCTCCGTGCCCGCTGCCGCACCTACGCCGCCGAGTGGGTTGCGGTGCAAAAAACGCAGTTCCAGCGCCTCGGAATCCGCGGCGACTGGGAAAACCCCTATCTGACGATGGCTCCGGCATTCGAGGCGAAGATCGTCGAGACGTTCTTGGCGATGGCGCGCAAGGGCTATGTCTACCGGGGCCTCAAGCCGGTGCTCTGGGACAGTGCCAACGAGACCGCGCTGGCCAACACCGAGGCGGAGTACAAAGACCATGTGAGCCCGGCAATCTATGTCGCCTTTGAGAGCGTGAGCGAGCCCGGCATGCGTGCGGTGATCTGGACCACGACGCCTTGGACCATCCCCGCCAATGTCGCGCTGGCGTTTCACCCGGACTTTGACTACGCGGTGGTCGAGACCGAGAAAGCGGGCAAGCTGGTGCTCCTGGGCGAGCTGCTCGAAGCCACGGCAGCGGCTTGCGAGCTGGGAGCCGTCACCGTTCTGGAGACCCGAAAGGGCGCAAGCTTTGAGGGGGCACGCTTCCGTCACCCGCTGCCAGAGCTGGATCGTGACTCGGTGGGCGTCTTGGCGAGCTACGTCACGACCGACACGGGGACGGGAATTGTCCATACCGCGCCGGGTCACGGCGCCGATGACTACATCACGGGGATGAAGTACGGCCTGCCCGTGCTCTCTCCGGTGGATGGACGGGGGCGCTACACGGAAGAGGCGGGGCCGTTTGTGGGCCTTAGCACAGATGAAGCCAATAAAGCGATCCCAGAGCGCCTGGCCGAGGTGGGGGCACTGCTGGGGAGCTACAGCTTCACCCACTCCTACCCACACTCGCCGCGTGCGCCGTACAAGCCGCTGCTCTTCCGCGCCACAGTTCAGTGGTTCGTCTCGGTAGACCACGACGGGCTGCGTCAGAAAGCCCTTGATGGCATCAAGGGGGTTTCCTGGTACCCGCCTGCCGCGGAGAACCGCATCACCGCTGCCGTCGCCGGACGCCCCGACTGGACCGTCTCACGCCAGCGCCACTGGGGCGTCCCGATCGCGCTGTTCTATGCCAACGGCGAGCCCGTGATGGACGAAGTCGCGTTCGATGCTGCTGTTGCCGTGATCCGTAAAGACGGTGTCGAGGGCTGGTACAACACCGCGCCCGAGGCAATCTTGCCCGAAGGCTTTTCTTATAACGGCGTCGCCGCTTCCGACTTTGAGAAAGAAAAAGATGTCCTGGATGTCTGGTTCGACTCGGGAAGCACCAGCTTTGCCGTGCTCGCCTCTGGCGTCTGGCCTGATCTTGATGCTACGACGTGGCCCGCCGATCTCTACCTAGAGGGAAGCGACCAGCACCGGGGCTGGTTCAATAGCTCGCTCATGATCGCCTCCGCACTCCGCGACGTGCCCCCGTACAAAGCGGTCGTCACCAATGGCTTCACGGTGGACGAGCTGGGCTACAAAATGTCGAAGTCCAAGGGCAACACGGTTGACCCACTGGGCGTGGTCGAGCGCTACGGCTCCGATGTTCTGCGCCTCTGGGTGGGCAGCATCGAGTACACCGAGGACACCAAGCTCGGGGACAATATCTTAAAGCAGCTCGCCAGCAGTTACTCCAAGCTTCGCAATACGCTTCGTTTCTTGCTGGGGAATCTCGCAGATTTCAAGCCTGACACGGATCGAGTGGTGCAGCAGGATTTAGATGCGCTAGATCGGTGGGCACTGAGTAAACTTGCTGGAGTGCTCCAGGAAGTGACGGCTGCCTACGATGAGTATGCGTTCTACCGGGCGACGCAGGCGATCCTGAATTTCTGTAATGTCGAGCTCTCGGGGTTTTATCTGGACGTGCTCAAAGACCGGCTCTACACGCTCCTACCTG
>JAPLCP010000004.1 GCA_026392155.1 Armatimonadota bacterium
GCACGGGCTTTGCAGCCGTAGGCTACCCAGACGCCCCGTTCACGGGGCGGCAAACGAGGGGGCATGCAGATGCGGTGTCACACGGCGGTATTGCCTTGCGTTATAATGCTCTTATGAACCGCCGGACACTACTCGTCTCTTCTCTCACGGCCCTCGCCTTCCCGCTAGAAGCCTTCGCACGCCCTCAACAGGGCAAGTCCCTTGCTGTGGTGCCACGTAGCGGAGAGCTGGCCGGTGCAACCATCTACACCAACTCCTACGCGGTGCTGATTGGCATTACCTACCAGCAGTTTCCCAGCGAGCTTCAGATCAAGACGGCTGAGGCGGATGTGACCGACCTCAAGGCGCTCCTGGTGGAGTCGTATGGGTTTCTGGCGGAGAACGTCACCGTGCTGCTGGATAGCCAAGCCTCACGCAAGGGGATCGAGAAGGCGCTCTCAGGCCTGGCGGATCGCAAGCGGGTGCAGGCCACGGACCGCGTTCTGGTGTATTTCTCGTGTCATGGTCAGACCATCAAGACCCAAGACGGCGGCGACACGGGCTTTCTGATTCCCGCTGATGCGGAGCTTGACCTGAAGGACACAACTGACCCGGTTCCTTACTTGCGCGATTGCCTTCCGATGGACGGGCTCTGGCGCTACCTGGAAAGCTCTCCGGCGCGGCATCGGCTCTTGCTGGCGGATGCGTGTTTCGGTGGGCTGATCGTGCAAGGCAAGAACTTCCCCAAGCCGAGCGCGGCAACGCTCCGTGGGTTTCTTGCGGTTCCTGCACTTCAGGCGATTGCGGCGGGTGGCAAGGGCGAGGAGGCATTGATTTTGCCCGGCCTGCGTAACTCGGCGTTTACGCACAAGCTCTTGGAGGTGCTTCGTCAGAGCGCAGCAGCAGATGAGGTGGTTCCTGTGAGCCTGCTGGGCGCTCAGCTCAAGACGAGCGTTCCTGATCTGATTCTGGCGAAGACCAACGGTCGTTTCAAGCAGACGCCTCAGTTCGGAAGCCGTGGCACCGAGGGCGAGTTCTTGTTCGTGAGCGTCGGGGCTACGTCGCCCACGCCTAAGCCCCAGCCGTTCGCGGGTGGTGGCAAAGCGGTGGTGGAGTCCGCGAACTTCCGTGGCGGTCTTCTCTTCTCCGGCGCGCCTGCGGGTGCGGTGATCAAGGTAGAGGGGAAAGTGGTTTCGGGTGATCGCTTTGAGGCGGATTTAGTGGAGGAAGCCAGCAAGTCCGTGTCCGTGGTGATAACGGCACCCGGCTTCAAAGCCAAAGGTGGTCGCACGACCATCAAGCGCGGCGAAAACCTTGAGTTCGATGCCCGCCTAGAGCGCGAAGCAATCCCCGATCCGCCCAAGCCCGAACCTGTAGCTCCGGCTGGCAAGGTCAAGGGTGCTCGCAAGACGCGCAAGGGCAACGCAGAGATGTGCTTCATTCCCGGCAACGGCACTATTGCAGACTTCTGGATGGATGCAACTCCTGTTACGGTGGCTCAGTATAAAGCGTATTGCGCGGCGACGGGTAAGAGCATGCCAAAGGATAAGCCTTCTTGGGGCTGGATAGACGATCATCCTATAGTGAATGTGGACTGGAACGAGGCTAGTGCGTTTGCGACGTGGGCGGGTGGTCGCTTGCCGACGAGCGCTGAGTTTGAGTACGTCGCTCGCGATGGTGGTCGTACTATAGTGTTTCCTTGGGGAGATACGTTCGATACGAGCAAGTTATGGTGTAGTATCAGTGGTTTTGGTGATGCTGGCAAGACGGCTTCAGTAACGCGCCAGGATCGTATCTATGTGAACAGCCATGGCCAAGACGGCTTCAGTAACGCGCCAGGATCGTATCTATGTGAACAGCCATGGCCTGTCTGATATGGCGGGCAACGTGTATCAGTGGTGTAGTGACGGCCCGAATAGCGCTAGTCGCTACCTAAAGGGCGGCTCCTGGCTCGACGACGACGCGGACAGGTTCCGCTGCGCGTACCGGGACTACGGCAATCCGTCCCTCGCGAGCTACATCGGCGGGTTTCGCCTCCTCCATCCAGGACTGTAATCGTCTCACCTCTCCCCGTCGCTTAGGCTCCGACCTGGGCGCCCTCTGGGCACGGGCTTACGGTCGTTCCTCCCTGCGAAGAGGGGGTTGCCCGCGACGGCTGGTAGCGCTTACCCGTGAACGTCGAAGCGGGGAACTCTCTGGAGACGGTACAATGCTTGGCAATGGAGCAGGCACCTACGATTGACCATGACCGGCTGTTTAAGGAGCTGCTGACGACGTTTTTTGTCGAGTTTATCGAGCTGTTTTTCCCCAAGCTTGCCGCCGTGATGGACAGAGACTCGATTGTGTTTTTAGACAAGGAAGTCTTTATCAGCCTCTTTGATGGACGCGAGTACGAGGCCGATATTGTGGCAAGAGTGCGCTTTGCAAACACGGAAACTGAGGCGTTCTTTCTGATCCATGTCGAGAACCAGAGCACCCCGGAGGCGGATTTTGGGCGGCGGATGCTGCGCTACTTCACCGGGTTTTTCGAGAAATACGACCTGCCGGTCTATCCCATCGTGGTGTTTTCCTACGACAAGCCCGCCCGCGCTGAGCCGACACGCTACACAATAGGCTTCCCCGATGGTGAAGTGCTGCGCTACTCCTATCGGGTGGTGCAGCTCAATCGGCTCTCGTGGCGCAAGTTCGTCAGCCAGCACAATCCTATCGCCAGCGCTCTCATGGCAAAAATGAAGATCGCGGAGCAGGATCGGCCTAGAGTCAAGCTGGAGTGCCTGAGGTTGTTAGCAACCTTGAAGCTCGACCCGGCACGGATGCGGCTGATCTCGGGGTTTGTGGATACTTACCTACGGCTGAGCCGCCAAGAGATTGTGCGTTTTGAACAGGCAAATTGCAGGGAGCGATCTTGCTCCTGCCGAGAAAGAGGAAGTGATGGAAATCGTAACAAGCTGGATGGAGACAGGCATCGAACGTGGCCTGGAGCGTGGTCTGTTACAAGGCCGACAAGAAGGCATTGCTCAGGGAGAGCGAGAGCTTTTCTTGCGTTTGGCACGCCTGCGCTTAGGGGAGCCGGAGGCGGCGATACTGGAGAGAGTTCTAGGAGCTTCGCAGACGACTATCGAAGGCTGGGCAGATCGCTTGCTACACGCGGAGAGCTGGCAGGAGCTACTCACGGACTGAGCGCATTGCGCCGGGGGACGTGTCACGTTACGATATTGTCTTGCGTTATAATACTCTCATGAACCGGCGCTCTCTTCTCGTCTCCAGCCTGACTGCCTTTGCTTTCCCGCTTGAAGCCCTCGCCACGCCTCAGCAGCTTAAGTCTCTGGTGGTCGTGCCGCGCCGTGGGGAGCTGGCGGGGGAGACGGTCTACACGAACTCCTTTGCGGTGATTATCGGGATCACGAAGTACCCGAACCTGCCCAAGGACAAGCAGCTTGACTTCTCCGTGAAGGATGCCACGGACCTGCGCAACCTGCTCATCGCCTCGTTTGGGTTCCTGCCCGAGAACATCACGCTCCTCACCAACGAGCAAGCGACCAAGGTGGGCATCGAGAAGGCGCTCTCCGCGCTGGGCAATGGGCAGCGCATCAAGGAGACAGATCGCGTCCTAGTGTACTTCTCCGGTCACGGCCAGACCGTCCCACGCCCCGGCAGTGGCGAGACGGGCTTTCTCATCCCCCACGATGCCAAGGTGGATTTAGATCACCCGGAGAACCGAGCGGCGTACTCGGAGACTTGCCTGCGGATGGAAACCATCTGGCAGTACCTGGAAGACTGCAACGCGCGGCACCGGCTCCTGCTGCTGGATGCCTGCTTCGGGGGGCTGATCTTCAAGACCAAGGCACTCGGCAACAAGCCCAGCGCAGTGGTGGTAAAGGGGCTGCTGGCCCGTCCGGCGCTCCAAGCGATCACGG
>JAPLCP010000149.1 GCA_026392155.1 Armatimonadota bacterium
GCCCGGCACGGGCTTCGCGGCCGCAGGCCACCCAGACGCCTCATTTCATGGGGCGGCGGAGCGATTCGTGAAAAAGGCTCTGTCAGAAAGGGGTTTTTTTCGGGGGAGGGCTCTTGCTGGGAACTCCGACGCGATATAATCTATACTAAGTTGAGAAACACCACGCGGCTTTGACCCGCGCATGGAAAGGACACGAACTAAAATGTCACTAACACTTGAAGCCGGTAAGGATCTGGAGATCCTGGCAGATCGCGCCTGTCCTCTGACGCTCACCGAGCGGGCAGTACAGGAAGTGAAAGATATTCTTGAGCAGCAGGGAAACCCGGAAGGCGTCCGCCTGCGCGTCTACATCAGCGGCGGTGGCTGCTCTGGTCTTCAGTACGGCATGGCGCTGGACGAGACCGTGGACGAGGGCGACGAGGTCTTTGTGGATAACGGCGTCGAGGTAGTGCTCGCTCCCATGGACATGCGCTACTTGGTCGGAGCCGTTGTAGACTACGTCACCACCCCAATGGGCGGCGGCTTCAAGGTCGAGAACCCCAACGCGGTCAAGACCTGTGGCTGTGGCTCTAGCTTCTCCGCCGAGGACGATACCGAAGGACGCACCATCACCGGTGGCTGTGGCTCCTGCGGAAGCAACAAGTAAACGCATAAGAAGGCCCCGGCACCAGCTCGGTGCCGGGGCTTTTGGTGTTTTATGACTCGAACTGCATTTCTACTCACGCTTTCTTTGCTGGCGGCTCAGGTGCATGCCCAGCACCTGCCCCTGCGCACTCCCGACCTAAAAGCCCCCAAGCTCTTTGATGGAATGCCAAACTTCTCGCTCCGTCCCAGTGCCACGGCGGCGCAGAGTGGCGCGTGGGGTGACCCGCGAACCTGGGAGGGGGGGAGCATTCCCAAGCCCACCGAGAGCGTGCTGATTCCTCCAGGCCTAAAAGTCACCGTGAGTGGCACCGAGACGGCCAAAACGGTCGCGGTGCGTGGCGTGCTAAGCCTGGTGTCGGGGGCACTGACGGTCAATACCCTGCAAGTTCTCCCCGACGGCTACTTAGAGCTAGGCAAGAGCGGCCAGCCCGTCACGGCAAAGCTGGTGCTCGGTGGGGAGCGCCTGCCCAAGGCCGATGACCCTGAGCAGCACGGTGCGGGCCTGCTGGTTCTCGGGCGGCTGGTGGCAGTAGGGGAGCAAAAGACGAGCTTTGTGCGCCTCGCAGCTGCGCCGAGCGCGGGAGCCAGCACACTGGCTCTGGGGCAGGCCGTGAGTGGCTGGAAAGTTGGGGATAAGCTTGCGATTCCTGACACGCGCTCACCGGCACGGCGTGGCAAGAGTGCTAGCCAGAGCGAGACGGTGGCTCTTTCGGGCATCTCCCCCGATGGCAAGGTTGTCACGCTGAGCACCCCCCTGAAGTTTGCGCACGCGGGTCAAGAGCGCTTCTTGCCACATGTCCTCAACCTCAGCCGTAGCGTGACCGTGACCTCGAAAAACGCCACCGTTCCGGGGCATGTATTTCTGGGGGAGTCGGCCAGCACAGAGATTGCCAATGTCGCCTTCATGGGCCTGGGTCGCACGACCACCAGCCCGCTGGACCCGGACAAGAACCATGTTGCCCGCTACGCCTTTCACTTTCACCACGCGATGGGGCCGTTTGTCGGGGCGTGGCGTGGCAAGCTCTCGGGGTGCGCCTTCGATGGTAGCCCGAAGTGGCAGCTTGTTCTGCACGGCACCACGAAAGTCCGGGCTGAGAACAACGCGTTCTGGGGCGCACGCGGAGCCGCTGTCGTGGTGGAAGACGGCCACGAAGCCTTCAATGAGCTCGTGGGAAATATCGCCGCCAGCTGCCCCGGTGTCACTCCCGCTGAAGTAGAGCCCGGACAGCGCACCGATAAAGAAGATGTGGGCTCCGAGGGCGTGGGCTTCTGGCTCGCCAACGCGGCTAATCTCTGCACCAACAATATCGCCGCCGACTGCGCCCTGGCGGGGATCCTCAAGTTCCCGCGGCCAGAGCGCCCGCTGCGCGGCACCTTGAGCTACTTTGCCTCACCGACGGAGGAGTTCGCTTCGCGTGCGCTGCGCTTCCCTTGGGCGGACAACGTGCCCTACCCGGTGCCTTTTGCCAATAACGAGGTCTATGGCTCCCTGCACGGCCATGAGTTCTGGGAGGAGTCCGCCTTCACGGTGCGCGACTCGGTTGCCTGGAACTGCCACCAGGGTCTGGTTCCGCGCTTCACGGAGCCAATGATCGTGGATGGCCTAATTGTCCGTGGCGACTCCGGGGCACTTGGCGATGAGAGCGATCCGACCATCGGTGTTCCCAACCGCTACTATCCCGTCACGGGGCACCTCAAGCGCTTAGACATTTCGGGGATGGCTATCGGGGTCAAGCAGCAGACCCCGCGCGGCACCAACGAGCCGGGCGGACAACAGTTCGATGTGCTGATCGAGGACAGTGTCTTCGCCTGCCCCGTCGGGGTGCGCGTAGACGGCGACCTGCACTACAAGCGCGATGCCGTCGGTCAGAGCCGCACGCTGCTCAAAAACTGCAAGTTCAGCCCCCTAACCCCCAATAATGGGGGAACCCGTGCTGTAGACATGATCCTCGACTTTGGCAACGACATCAATGCGCTGGCTGCCGACGAGGTCTATGTCGAGAGCTTCCAGGGCAAGCCCGGCGCGAACTTCCGCCTCTACTACGATATTCAGGCCCCCAGTGTGATTGTTCCTTTTGCCACCCCCGACAGCGGCATCCACAACCTCCCCGCCGAGCAGGACAGTGCCCGCTACCACGATGGCCAGGACCACTTTCGCATCCGAGGGCTCAAGGAAAAAGGTCTGACCAATGCGCAGGCATGGGCAAAGTACAAGAAAGCCTGGGCGGGGAGCGTTGCCCCCACGACGGCCAAGAAACACCCCACGCTGGGCGGCCTCGTCCTGCCGATTGCCACGGTTCCACCGCTCTTTGTCCAGCCCCGCGCCCTCACCGGAATCCAGCTAGACGGCGATAGTAGCGCCTGCTGGGGGGCAAACCACGACTGGCACCTGCTCTGGGTACCGCTGGAGCTAGAGATTCGCGTGGACGGCAAGAAGATCGGCAGCATCCGCGCCGATCAGTACAACGCCACCAGCCGCCGCACCGACGGCTTCCGCTTCCCGTTTCCCAGCAGCATCCGTGATGGCCAAGAGCATGAGATCGCCGTCGTGGTTGCCGGAACCAACGAACACCTCCCCGGCTCCCCGATGCGGCGTGTCCTTCGGTAAATCCTCCTCCCAGGATTGGGAGGAGGGCCCTACTTCAGCCCGAGCTTGGCGAGAGCGGCTTTCATCCCGGCTTCGTCAAAGCCGACGGAGCTATAGACGACATTTCCTTTTGCATCCAAAATATAGTTGGTGGGAAATGCTTGGATGCCGTAGGCGCTGAGGGTTGCAGGGACGGCCTTCACCACAGGGAATGTCAGCTTGGCGCTTTTCAGATAGCTGGTAATGGACTTGCTATCGTCGCCCTGGTTGATCCCCACCATCCCAAGCCCCTTGGCCTTGAGAGCGACGTAGAGTTTTTGCAGCTCGGGATGCTCCGCCCGGCAGGGAGGGCAGCCCACAAACCAGAAGTTGACCAGCACCGCCTTCTTGCCCACCAGTGCCTTCGCGAGTGAGAGCTTGGGGCCCGCGGGAGTCGCCAGGTTGAACGCGGGGGCCTTCTTGCCCACTTTGATCAGCTTGGCGGACAGCTCGTCCATTCCTTGGCTGCCAGGAGCCTTCTCTTCCTCAAGACCGGTTGGAAGGGTCAGGCTGGCGGTGGCGATCTCACCATCGAGCTGGACATGGGAAAGCGTGAGCTCCTGCCCCAGCGCCTTTCCCTCAATTGTCATGGACATCACAAAGCGCTGGATGAGCTTCTCGGGGCTGACAAAGAGGCGCAGGGTCCGAGGGCCTTCTTTCATCTCCAGAACATCAAAGCTGATCTCACCGATTTTTTCCACGCCAACATGGTTGAATTTCTTGGGGTCGGTGCCAGGCACGCCGGTCAGAAATGGCCAGAGAGAGGTAGGGGAGACAGGCTCTTTCGTGTATTTTTTTCCCGTGATGCTATAGGCGTACTTGCCATCGGCGATCACCAGGACACTCTCGCCTTTTTCCGCTTTCTCGGCTTTTTCGGAGGCTAGCTCGACGCGTCCCTGGTTCGGGTTCTTGATCAGCAGCTTACCCGTGAGTTTCTGAGGCTGTGGGCCGGTCATGAGCATCGTCATCTCTGCCGAGAGACTCTTGAGAGACTTGCCTTTAGCAGCGACCTCAGCGAGAAGCGCGACAGCTTTCTCATCATAAAAAGCAGGGGCCGCCAAGATAAGCGCAGGGGCCACCAGAAAGGGAATGGGCACGGTTTGTTTCTCCTGAGAAATATTCTACAGCCAATGCCCTCTCTCTGCCGAAAATACAGATGCCTGGTATGGTTACTAGGAACACTCACGATGAAAGCCATGATTCTTGCCGCCGGGGAAGGCACACGCCTGCGCCCCCTGACTCTCACCCTGCCTAAGCCCCTGGTACCGGTCGCCCATACGCCGCTTCTGGTGCGCACCGTAGCGCTCCTCCAGGCGCAAGGCATCTCTCAGATCGCGGTAAATCTCTACCACAAGCCCGAGGCGATCCGGGCTCACTTCGGCGATTGCCTCGCGTACTCAAACGAGGCGCAGCTCTTGGGCACCGCCGGTGGGGTAAAGCGTCTGGCGGGCTTTTTGGACACGACCTTTATCGTGCTCTACGGCGACAATCTCTACGACTTCAAGATCGCGCCACTGCTGGCTGCGCATCGCGCGAAAAACGCCTTGGCGACCATCGCGACCTTTGAGAGCCCCAACCCGACTGCCTGCGGCCTGGTCGTGACAGACTCCAAGGGACGTGTCACGCGCTTCCAGGAGAAGCCAAAGCCGAGCGAGGTCTTTACCAACACGGCCAATGCGGGAGTTTATATTCTGGAGCCGGAGGTGCTGGAAAGTATCCCTGAGGGGATCGCCTGCGACTTTGGCAACGATACCTTTCCCAAGCTGCTGGAGCGTGTGCCAGGCCGTATCGTTGCCTTGCCGCTCGGGGGCTATCTGCGCGACACAGGCACGCCGGAGAACTACCGACAGGCCAACTGGGATTTGTTAGAGCGTGGTGAGCCGGGTGTTCATCCCCACGCGCAAGTCTCTCCCGAGGCGACTCTCACAGGGCGCAATGTGATTGGGGAAGGCTGCCAGATCGCTGAGAAGGCTCAGCTCTCAGAGAGCATTCTGTGGGAAGGCTGCCAGATCGGCACGGGGGCACAAGTGCAGGGTGCTATTCTAGGGCGCGGCGTGATCGTCGGGCCGGGAGTGATGGTGCCGGTGGGAGCCATTATCGGTGACGGAGAAAGACTACGATGATCATTGTACAAACACCCCTGCGTATCTCGTTTGCAGGCGGCGGGACGGACTTTCCCGACTACTACGAACGTGATGGAGGCTGCGTCGTCTCCACCGCGATTGATAAGTACATCTATGTGATCATCAAAGACCGCTTTGATAAGAGCATTCGTATCGGCTACTCCCGCACCGAGCTCGTGGCCAGTGTGGACGATATCGAGCACGAGCTGGTTCGTGAGGCGATGAAGAAAGTCGGGGTCCACTACGGGATCGAGATTGCCACCATGGCCGATATTCCCTCGGAAGGCTCTGGCCTAGGGTCGTCGTCGTCGGTGACTGTGGCGCTACTCCATGCGCTCTACACGTTTAAGGGGATGCTGGTGACGCCGGGGCAGCTTGCCCGCGAAGCCTGTGAGATCGAGATTGATATCCTCGGCAAGCCCATCGGCAAGCAGGATCAGTACATTGCGGCCTATGGCGGTCTGCGCCGGATTGACTTTCAGGCTGATGGGACTGTCAAGGTGAGCTGGATCGCCATGCCCGAGGAGCAGAAGCGCCGCTTTAGTGAGGGGCTGATGCTCTTCTACACCGGGATCACCCGGAAAGCCGATCCAATCCTCTTTGAGCAGAGAGACAATATCGAGGACAAGCGCACCACGTTGGACAAGATGAAGGTCCTGGCAGACGAAGTCCACAATGCGCTGCTCGATGGCAACCTCAACCGAATTGGTCGGGTGATGGATGCCGGGTGGCGGCATAAAAAGCAGCTTGCCACCGCGATCTCAAACAGCAGTATCAATGCCTACTACGAAGCCGCACTAGATGCAGGCGCTATTGGGGGAAAAGTGGCAGGTGCCGGTGGGGGAGGCTTTCTGCTTCTCTTCTGCCCCCCCGACCGTCAGGCCACGGTTCGTCACGCTCTCGCTAGCATGCAGGAGCTTCCCCTTCAGCTAGAGCGTGACGGCACCAAAGTGATCCTCAACGCGCGGCGCTAGCGTACCTAACCCAGCGAGGTGATTGCGCGCTGGTAGGAGAGGATCTGGAACTGCTTCTCCACGGCGGGGAAGGCAGGGGGCGGAGTGTCCATGACCCGCTGGTCGTAGTTGCGGTTCGTCAGGAAGCCATTCTCCACCGTACCGTTCGGGAGGGCGCTTCCAAAGGTCCCGTTGTTCTTGACGATGTAGCCGCCGATGAGGCTGAAGACACCCGCCGGACGGGTCGAGGGGTTGGTGGCGTTGAAGGTTCCGTAGGCCATACAGATCGCATGCACCGAGACATTGGTCAGGGGCGTCCCCCCGTCATCGCTATCCGTAACCCGTATATTGCCTGCAACAAGACCCATCATCCCACAGGCGGCCGACGCAGACGCCGCTGTAGAGAGTAGGTTGTTGGGGTTGGCGCTATTGCTGATGAGTGTCTGGTAGACAATCCCCCCGTTGATATTGACCCCCATGGTCTGCTCCGTGGCGATAGTCATGCCCCACTGCCGGGTGACATTGCCATTGGTATCGGTGATACTATTGGCGACTGCGCCCGTGAGTCCTCCACGTAGCGAGCCTGTCTGCTCCCCGATATTGCCATTGACATAGATAACCCCATTGGGCACACCCGAATAGTTCGTGACGGAGTCTGTTGCGAAGCCGGTCGTATCGGAGATATTCCAGGCGGCGGTGGTGTTGCTTCGGGTCCGCACGTGGACCTGGGTGGTATCGGCTACCGGGTTCATGGTGATGACGGTCCAGCGGTCCTGCTGGTTCGTGGTGTCGTACTGCTTAACATCGATGATCTGGGTGGTGTTGTTACTCCCGGAGGTGGTTAGGTTCATGTCCCGGACATCTCCGTTGATGTAGATACCCGCACTTGGAGCAGCAGTGCCAGGAACCTGGATTCCCGTGGTGGTAATCGCCGTTGTGCCCCCCAGCGCCGCGACTCTCTGGTTGGTGTTGGCCACAGGCATCGTCACGATCGGAATATCGGTCTTGGGCGGACGTTTGGCAGCGGTGATGTGCTCCCAGATAGGATACCACCAGTTTGGATCGTAGAACATGGCGCCACCTGAATAGCTATACTGCCAGTTGATCTGGGAGTAGCTCATCGAGGTGGTAAAGTAGTCCTCGTCAGGATACGTGAATATCCAGTCGTTCCGGTAGGGAGGGGTAAAGTCGAGATACTTCCAGAGGATATTGAGGCGTGCGGCGGAGTTGACCGCGTTGCCTGTCGCGTCCACACCATTGACATGGACGGGGCCTTGGAAGCGTGTCAGGCCCGCTACCCAATAGGAGGTCGGACAGACGTCGCTGAAGTAGGCGTAGCGCGCAAACGAGCTCTGGCGGACAAAGACGCGGCTGAGGAAGACAAAGCCCATGTACTCGCCGCGGCTCTCGATCGCGTACATCTTGCGCGACCCGGTCGCGTTGCTCGTGAAGGGGTAGAAGCGGACATAGATATCACCGGACACCTGCGGGATGTTGGTGAGCTGAGTGGTGCTGGGGCCTTGGCTGAGGGTGATCTTGGTCCAGCCTGACGACTCCGTCCCTCCGTAGAAACTGGAGACACTACCCGGCGAGAAAGCACTCGTGTTGGTAGGAGCGGTGGTTCGTTCGACAAGCCACTGTATCGACAGCCGGATACCGGTCTCGGAGAGGACCTCCGCTTGGTAGCGATTTCCCACCTGTGTGGACTGGGAGAGCTGGTTGTGGGATTCCTCACTCAGGCTTCCATTGAATACACGGGCATCGCTCAGTGACTTGAGGGTTCCGACGATCACCACGGAGGTAATGCCGAGGAGAACGAGCATGGTGCCCACCATCGCCATTCCGTTTTCTTGTTTTTGGGGCGAGCGACGAGATTGTTTTTTGGTTAAGTACGTCATTTTCGTTTTCAAATCTTCTCTTTAAAGACTAGCCAATCGGAACCGGTGTTGGCTTAGGCGTCGGCGTTGGCGTCGGTGTAGGCGTCGGTGTCGGCGCCGGGGTCGCTGTCGGCCTAGGCGTCGCCGTCGGTACAGGTGTCGCGGTGGGCACGGGCGACGGTGTCGGTGTCGGTGTCGGTCTAGGCGTCGCTGTCGGTACAGGCGATGCTGTCGGTACAGGCGTCGCTGTGGGCCTAGGCGACGGTGTCGGTGTCGGTGTCGGGACCGGCGTCGCGGTGGGCACGGGCGTCGCGGTGGGCACGGCCGTCGGTACCGGTGTGGATGTCGGTACCGGTGTGGGAATCGGGGTCGGTGTGGGAACCGGGGTCGCGTTGTTGGGCTGGGGGATCAGGTTCGCATCCGTCGGGTAGGGAACGGTCACCGACGAGTAGAGCGCGGAGTTTGCCATGTAGATCGTGCGTCCCGAGACCAGGTTGACCCGCTTGATGCCATCGGAGCTATCGTTGGTCTGCTCTCTACCGGCGTAGGAGTAGTCGCCACAGACCACCTTGATGATCACACTACGCTTGGAGCCGGTCGTTCGAATAAACGAGACCGCGTTCCAGGCAGTGGAGACATTGTTGGTCAGTAGCAGCTGCGCCGTGCGGGCGCCATTGACATAGCGCCAAAGCCACAGACAGCTGCCGTAGCTCGCATTGGCGGTCCCATTGGGGTTGCCCCGGAAGATCAAGGAGGTATTGGTAATACTCGTGACCGAGCGGTCCATGGGCTGGAGTGCGCCACTGAGCGTGACCGTGGTACCTGTACCACTCTGAACCGAAGCACTCCCCGAGGCCGGAGCCATGACATACATCGCGGTATTGAGCTGGCTTGACCAGCCGGCCTCACTCGTGGTGTTGTTGGTGATGTAGTTGCTGGCTGCTCCCAGGGCACTGTTCCAGGTCACTCCTGCCACAGCGGTGGTATCGAGTGGCAAGATCACGCCATAGGACTCCTCAATCTCTAGGCTCAAAAACTGCTGGATTCGGCTCGCTTCGCGGGAAGCGATCAGCCCCGAGCTGAGCTTGGCGACCGTGCGGCCGGAGATGACAAAGAGCTGTATGGCGGCCGTGAAGATTAGCGCCATCAGAGCCGACGAAAAGCCCACCTCGATAAGGGTGAAGCTTTTCTTGGCCTTTTTAAGAGAAAATAATAGATGTTTTTTCATTATTGCACGAGAGTTTTTGAGATAAGAGTACTGGCTGAGTAGTGGTGCATCTGGGTAACACTGCCCCAACCCCACCACTGGACCACGATGGTTACACGGATAAGGCTATAGGTAGTAACGCCTCCTGAGGTCGTGGCACTGGGGGTAAAGGGCTCGATAAAGATGTAGCCTCGGGGACGGGTTGCACTGGTCGTGTCCTGAGCACCTAGGGAGGTCATCCCGCCTGGGAAGTACCGCCAGAGGTTGTCGGTCGTGGTGAACTCGACGGTTGCAGAGACATCTCCATTGGAGTTATTGAGAGGAGAAGTGCCGGTCCCGTCAATAATCTTGAGATTATTCTGGTTGAGCTTGCTACCTTCGATATTGGAGTAGCCTGCCTCTTGGAGCTGGGCGATTTTATGCATCACCAGCATCTGGGCTTGATTAAACTCAGAGGCATAGCGTACCGAGCGGGCCATGACCGGCAAGGTCGCACCTATCAGGATGAGCATTGAGCTCAGGATTATCATTGCCAGCATTACCTCGAAAAAGGTAAAGCCACGTCGAAGACGTCTTGTTCTGGGACCATGTGGTGTTCGGATAGCCATGTTCGTATTGTTAATTTTGGGAGAGAATGGGTATTTGGGTTAGGGCTATTTCGCCTTGGCAGAATACCTGTTTTTGGTAAGATTACGGGCTATTTTGTGATGTGTTGTAACTATTTGTTAAATACTGTTGATATTTAATGGAGCTTTAAGGGGGTGAGGAAAGCGCATGGGACGCAAGATTTGGTACAGGGGAGGTATCATAAAGGTATGAGTGATATCCTTCCTGACACGAGCCTGGGCACCCCCGCCTACGTGTCTGACTACCTGAGCAAGCTGGCGGCACTGCTGGCTACGATCGACACGGCACAGGTGGCGACCACTGTCGAGCTGCTCTTTGACTGCTGGCAGAACAACCGCCGCCTTGTCTTCTGCGGCAACGGCGGCTCGGGAGCCACGAGCACCCACATGGTCTGTGATTTTCAGAAAAATATCTGGCTAGAGGGTGGCAAGCCCTTTGAAGTCGTCTCCCTCACGGACTCCCCCGCGCTTCTACTCGCTTGGGCCAACGACACGGACTTCTCCAATGTCTTTGCGGGGCAGGCACGCACCTGGCTGCGCAAAGATGACATCCTGATCGCGATCTCCGGCTCGGGCAACTCCCCCAATGTCTTAGAGGTGGTGAAAGTGGCACGTGAAGTGGGCGCGATCAGTATCGGGCTCTGCGGCTACGGCGGTGGAAAGCTTGCAGAGCTTGCCGACCATGCGCTGGTGGCGGATCTGAGAAACATGCAGCTTGTGGAAGACATTCACATGATCCTCTGCCATATTTTGTTTTCCGCGCTCCGTGATCGGATCAAAGGGCTCTTAAGCGCGTGAAGCGAGCCGTCTTTTTAGACCGCGATGGTGTGCTCAATGTCTACCTGCCAGGCGACTACGCCAAGACCCCCGACGAATTGGTGCTATTGCCTGGCGTCGGGGTGAGTGTCCAGAAGCTACGGGACGCGGGCTTTCTGACCGTTCTGATCTCCAATCAGCAGGGGGTTGCGAAAGGCCTAATGACCCCATCCGACTTAGACGCGGTCACCGCAAAGCTCCGCGCCGAGGTAGCTCTTGATGCGGTCTACTACTGCCCGCACCTGAAGTCTGAGGACTGCACCTGTCGCAAGCCCAAGCCGGGGATGTTGCTCCAAGCGGCACAGGAGCACGGCATTGATCTCACCCAGTCGGTCTTTATCGGCGACACCCCCACCGATGCCCAGGCCGCTCTGGCCGCCGGAGTTGCTTTTGTACTCGTCCTCAGTGGTCAGTCCAAGACCGCCGAGGGCTTTTTACCCGCACCCACGGTTGCTGTCGAAAACTTAGATGCCGCCGTGGAGTGGGTGCTCTCTTGATCGCCCCGCTCTCACCGGGGCGGTACAATAGCGCATGTCTGCGCCGATTCGTTTTTGGGGAAGGGTGATCTCGCTTCGCCCTCGGCTCGTCCTGACCAAGTTTGAGGGCGCGACGGAGGCAAGCTGTCCCGGCTATATTCTGACACTCGAGGGGACAACAACCGAAGGGGCAGAGCCGCCTGTAGGAAAGACCTTCACGGTGGCGATTGGCCCGGCGACCATGCAGAACCGCGAGCTCGCTTTGGGGGACCTGCTACGCGGCGATGCGCACTATGTTCCTGAGGGCTTGCCGGACACGCCTGCGGAGCTCTATAAAGTGGGGGTGCTACGGCTCATTGCCCGCACCGAGACTCCCATCACCCCCGACCTGCCACGCACCGATCCGCCGCTCAGCCCCGATGCCGTCGAGAAGGCTCCCCGGCGGGCACTGGCGATCAAGTGTCTTCTCTCTGAAAAGGGAAGCTGTCGAGACTGCTCGCATGCGGTGCTCGCCTGTGTCGTGCGTCTCACCGACCCACGCAACTACCGCACTGGGCGCTGGACACAAGTCCCCGCTTGTTTAGGCCCCGAGGACTGTCGCCACTTTATTCCGCGTGAGGATTAGGGTACAATAGGCCGATATGATTGGCAGTGCCGTTTACAACCTGACATTTAACCGCGAGATGATGGATACCCCGATCCTGGGGACAATCGCGCGACGATTTCGTATCTCGCTGACTATTCGGCGGGCGAGCCTTTCCGAAGAGGGGGGAGTCGCCGAGGTCTTGCTCTCGGGGCCGTCCGAGGAGATCGAGCGAGCCATTGCGGACTTGCAGACCTTTGGAGTCACAACGCAAGGGCCACTGGAGACCGTCGTGGGAGCTGCCACGGGGGCGATCCAGAACCCTGGCCGTGGAACCTAGAGGGAAAAGAAACATTCAGAAAGCCGGGAGTCTCTCTCCCGGCTTTTTCTTTTTATAAAAATATTTCATGATATTATATGAGTCTGGAACGCTCAAGTAAATTAGGATGTATAAAGAACTGAAGCCATGACAAGATTTACCGAAGAAGCACTACGGGCCTTTCTCGACAACCAGGGAGGAATCTCTCGGTTCTGGCAGCCCGCCGCCGATATTCACGAAACGGGCGATGCGCTCGTTATTAGACTTGAGGTCGCCGGGACCACCACCGAGACTCTCTCCGTGATGCTCTCGGGCGATGGGCGACACCTGACGGTCTCCGGCTCACGCGGCGAGGGAAGCAGTGAAGAGAAGCTTCTCTGTCACCAGCTAGAGATCTACTTTGGCCCCTTTGAGCGCACGTTCGAGGTGCCCGAGGACTTTATTGCGAACCGTGATGGGATCACCGCGACACTGAAAAATGGCTTTCTAACGATCCGACTGCCCGAGCGAAAATCTACACCCTTGCCGACTCGGACGATTCCGATTGAGATGGAGTAGTAAGGAGTAACAAAGAAAATGGAAGAGAACACCGATAGTTTAGCCGATGAGCTAGAGAATGTCTTTGATCAGCTCAATACCGAGACACAAGAGACCCCCCCAATCCCCGAGGAGCTAAACCTGCTCCCGCTGCGTGATGCCGTGATCTTCCCGGTTCTCGTGGCCCCGATTGTGGTGGGGCGTGATCCCTACATCCGCCTGATCTCCGACTCCGTGCGCGATGGCAACCGCATGATCGGCATTGTCACCCAGCGCGAGCCGACCACAGAGCATCCCGGCGCAAAAGATGTCTATCCCACAGGTGTCGTCGTCACCATTCGGATGATGAACCGCAACCGGGATAGTACCCAGCTTCTGGTGCAGGGAATCCAGCGCTTCCAGATCCAGCAAGTGCTTCAAGAGGAGCCGTATCTGCGAGCGAAGATCACGCTGATTGATGATGCCGTGGTGCTAGACGACGAAGAGAAAGTCCAAGTGGAGGCTCTTCGGCGTGAGCTGGCCGCCACGTTTGGGAAGATCGTCGAGCTCAGCAACGACATGCCCGATCACTTCAAGGAGATCGAGCAGGTCACACCCGTCTGGACCATGACCGACATGATCGCGGCCCATGCGCATCTCTCCACGACCGAGAAGATGCAGATCCTGGAGACACTGCCTCTCATCGAGCGCATGCAGACCCTACACTCGTATTTAGTGCGTGAGTCGCAGATCATGGAGCTGGGGGCGAATATTCATAGCCAAGCTGCCAGTGAGATGGGCAAGGCCCAGCGCGACTACTACCTGCGTGAGCAGCTCAAGGCGATTCATAAAGAGCTAGGTGAGGGCGATGAGCGTGGCCGTGACGTCGACGAGCTCCGTGAGCGCCTCGATGCGGCACAAATTCCCACTGAGGCCCGAAAAGAGGCCGATCGTGAGCTGGAGCGCATGAGCCGCATGGCCTTTGGTGCCCCCGAGTACACGGTCGTCCGAACGTATCTGGACCTGATGGCGAGCCTCCCGTGGGCAAAGTCTACCGAAGATAACCTCGACATTCCGCACGTGAAAGATGTCCTCGATGCCGACCACTACGGCCTCGATAAGATCAAAGACCGCCTGCTGGAGTTTTTGGCGGTGCGTAAGATCAAGCTAGAGCGCGGCGAGCCCGTGCGCCAGCCAATTCTCTGCTTTGTCGGGCCTCCTGGAGTGGGCAAGACGAGCCTAGGCCGCAGCATTGCCCGTGCAATGGGCCGCGAGTTCTACCGCCTCTCGCTAGGCGGTGTCCGTGATGAGGCCGAGATCCGGGGCCACCGGCGAACCTACATCGGGGCGATGGCGGGGCAGATTATCACGGGGCTGAAGCGGGCGGGCACCAACAACCCGGTCTTTCTGCTCGATGAGATTGACAAGCTTGCCCACGACCATCGGGGCGATCCGAGCTCGGCGCTCTTGGAGGCACTGGATCCGGAGCAGAACGTCACGTTTCGAGATAACTATCTCGACACGCCTTTTGATCTCTCCAACGTGCTCTTCTTGACCACGGCCAATAGCTTGGACACCATCCAGGGGCCGCTACGAGATCGCATGGAGATTATCGAGCTGACCGGTTACACAGAGCAGGAGAAAGTGGCGATTGCTCGCCAGCATCTCGTGCCCAAGCAGCTCGGAGAGCACGGTCTCACGGCGGAGCAGGTGACGATCACCGATGATGCTCTGATGGCTCTGGTGCAGGGCCACACCCGTGAGGCGGGAGTGCGCAGCATGGAGCGCCAGGTCGCGGCGATTTGTCGCAAGGTCACACGCCTCTTTGCAGAAGGCCGTACTGAGCCACTGGTCGTAAACCGAGGCAAGGTTGCGGAGTTTCTCGGGGCACCCCGCTACGAGTTCGAGGAGCTGGACGATCGCACGAGTGTCCCCGGTGTCGCCGTTGGCCTCGTATGGACTCCTGTAGGCGGCGACGTGATCTACATAGAAGCTCAGAAGATGGAGGGATCCAAGACTCTCCAGCTTACCGGGCAGCTTGGCGATGTGATGCAGGAGTCTGCAAAAGCGGCGCTCAGCTACATCCGTGCCCATGCCAACGAGCTGGGAATTGCCGCAAATTTCTGGAGTGAGACGGAGATCCACATCCATGTCCCCGCCGGCGCTACCCCAAAAGATGGGCCGTCAGCGGGGGTTACCATGACCACGGTGATCACGAGCTTGCTGACCGGGCGACGGGTAAAGCCGCGCTTGGCAATGACGGGCGAAGTGACTCTTACGGGCCGTGTCTTGCCGGTCGGGGGAGTGAAAGAGAAAGTCCTAGCGGCCAAGCGCTCCGGGGTCACCACGGTGATCTTGCCCGCACGAAACCGTAAAGACCTAGAGGAAGACATTCCCGCCGAGCTGCGCAAGGGCATGACGTTTCACTTCGTGGACTCGGTGCGCGATGTGCTCGACCTTGCGCTGGAGCCGATTGGCAAGCCGCGCCGGATTCGGGTGAAGACTGGTACGGAGACGCAGCCTACCGCCATGACACCACCACCACTCCCGGAGCCCCTGCAGCAGCCCAGTGTCCCCCCTGCGCGGGCATAGGACATGGAAAACAGCCCCCTTCTTACCAAGCGTGAGAAGGGGGCTGTCTTTTGCGGAAAATGCGGTTGCCATCTGTAAAACACGTGATATACTGCTCTTGGAGTAACCTCAAGGTTTGTGGTTTACTTCATATTTCAACTCTCCCCGGCGAGTCCTTCTTCACGCATTCAGCGCGTTTCGTCGTTTCCCTCGCCGATTACTTCGCCCTCCCGGAAAGTCCGCATGCCCAGACGCCGTTTGACCACGCCCGCCGACACTGACAGTACCGAGCCTGTGACCAGCTCCGCTGATATAGCCAGCCCTGCTGAGAGCGTGCCTGTAGCACCTGTTGCTGAGGCTCCTGTCTCCGTCCCTTCTCCTTCTCCCACCCTCCCTCTTACTCCCGCTCCCGAGCTTGTCGCTGCTGCGGAAGCCCTCTTAGGCTCCTCGGCTCTGCCTCCTCCCGCACCACCCTCGCGTCGCCGACGCTTGCTCCAGAGTAGCGCCCCGCCGCCCCTTACCCAGCAAGAGGCGCTAGAGCTTGTCGCCGACTTACCTGAGCGCGTCGCCGAGCCTCTGCCTCCCCCCCGCTCTGAGCGTCCGGAACGCGCTGAGCGTCCGGAACGCGCTGAGCGTCCCGATCGTCCCGAGCGCCGTGATCGTCCGGGCCACAGCATGCGCCCCGCCCGTGGAAATAGCGGCAATAGCGGCGGTGGCAACTACAGCGCCCCTCCACCTCGGCGCAGTAGTGGCGCCAGCCTAGGGCCAGGGAGCGACCTGCGCGATCTCGATGAGGCAACCCTCAATGGGGAAGAGCCGCTGACGGGCGAGGGGATTCTGGAGCTTCACAGCGAGGGCTATGGCTTCCTGCGGCGGCACAATCTGGTCGCCAGCAACGATGATATCTATGTCGCACAGGCACAGATCAAGCGCTTCGCTCTTAAAACGGGAGATCAGGTGCTCGGGTTCGTGCGTCCTCCCAAAGACACCGAAAAGTTCTTTGGGCTGCTGCGGGTGGAGAAGATCAACGGCTTTGACCCCGATGTCGCACGCCTGCGGCCCAACTTCGATGAGCTCACGCCGATTTTTCCGGACTCCAGAATTACGCTGGAGCTAGACCCGAAGAGCATCTCCATGCGCTTCATGGACTTAGTCTCGCCCATTGGCAAAGGCCAGCGTGGTCTGATCGTCGCGCCTCCTAAAGCCGGTAAGACGATTCTTCTCAAGCAGATCGCCAACTCGGTGGCAATCAATCACCCGGACATTCATCTGATGGTGCTGCTGGTTGATGAGCGCCCGGAAGAAGTGACCGACATGCGGCGCTCCGTTCGGGGGGAAGTGATTGCCTCGCCCTTTGATGAGCTACCGGATAACCACATGCGGGTCGCGGATCTCACTCTGGAGCGGGCCAAGCGCTTAGTCGAGATGGGCCGGGATGTGGTGATCTTGCTCGACTCGCTCACCCGATTTGCACGCGCTTCAAACCTGACCGTGAACCCTTCAGGGCGCACCCTCCAAGGTGGTCTTGATCCCGCGGCGATCTACCGTCCTAAGCGCTTCTTTGGCGCGGCTCGTAACATTGAAAACGGGGGCTCACTGACCATTATCGCCACCGCGCTTGTTGAGACGGGTAGCCGCATGGACGACATTATCTTCGAGGAGTTCAAGGGCACGGGAAACATGGAGCTGCGCCTGGATCGCTCACTGGCAGAGCAGCGCATCTTCCCGGCCATTGACATCAAGCTCTCGGGAACCCGCCGCGATGAGCTCCTTCATGGCGAGGATGACCTGCGCAAGATCTGGCAGGTGCACCGCATTCTGGCCAACTTGGGCAACAAAGAGGCAACCGAGCTACTTCTGGATCGCTTAGGCCGAACCCGCTCCAACCGGGAGTTCCTTGCCGCGATCGGTGCCGCCCCGACGGTCAGCAAGCCGGAGTAAAACGGGGGATGTCCAGCCCATACGATGAGACTAGCGAGAACGAGAACCGCCAGCCCCGCGCTCTTGAGGAGAAAGAGGTGGAGGTTCTCGGGCTCTGGGAAGCGCACACCGAAGGCCAGCCCGAAAACTCTCCGATCGGTGACGTGATGCTGATGCTGCGCGATGGCCGTGGTCGCCGCCTGCCAGTGAACATCGGGCCCTTTGAGAGCATGGCGATTCAGAACGCGCTCCAGAAAACGGCTCCTGAGCGGCCCCTCACCCATGACCTGCTCCGCAATCTCTTAGACAAGCTGGGAGCATCTCTGGAGCGTGTCGTGCTCGATGACCTCTGGCAGGGGACATTTTATGCCAAGCTCCACCTTACCCGCGAGAAAGCGCCTGCCTTAGAGATAGACTGTCGCCCCTCGGATGCCATTGCTCTCGCTTTGCGTGTCCGCGCTCCAATCTTTGTTGCCGAGCGTGTTCTGCTTGAAGCTGCGCAGCAGGATTAATGGCGACTCCTCGGCTGCTTCTTGCGGTTCTCTGTTGCACCGCGATGCTCCTCTACTCCGTCTATTTAGGCGCTTTTGGGGTACTTCTTCCGTATCTGGGGACGGCATTCTCACTCGGCGTTGAGGCGCAAGGGCGGCTCTTTCCCGCCAACTTCGCGGGCTTTGTCGTGGGTGTGCTGCTCTGTGGCTATCTCTCAGATCGCTGGGGACGCAAAGCCGTCTTACTGATGGGGCTAGCGGTCTATGCTGGTGGGCTGGTGCTCTTTGGGAGCGCAGGTAGCTATGTTCTGGCGCTGGCGGCGGCGCTGCTGGTGGGGGCGGGAAGTGGGGCGATGGAGGTGGTGGCCAATGCGCTCGCCGCTGATCTCTACCCCGAAAAACGCGCGTTTCTGCTCAATGCCCTCCAAGTGGCCTTTGGTGTCGGAGCTGCCGCCTCCCCAACCCTCTGTCGTTACTTACTCACGCATGGCACCGATTGGCGCTGGCTGTACTTTGGGCTAGCCGCGATCAATCTCGTCGTGTTTGTGATTCTTAGCGCCTGCCGCATTCCCAAGAGCGCCGCACCCGAGGCGCTGGAGCTCTCGGCGCTTCGGACGGTCTTACAGAAGCCCAGCTTTGCGATTCTGTGCGGGATGCAGGCGCTCTACGTGGGAGCCGAGGTGAGCTTTTTCTCCTGGCTCCCGACGTATTTTGAGAAGCAGCTAGCCGGTGGTGCCGCCTGGGTGGCGGGTGTGGGGACACTTTTCTGGATCACGATGACGATCGGGCGCTTTGCTTTGGGGGGGCTGCTCGGGCGCTACCCTCTGATGCGGCTCACCGCGCTCTGTGCCGGGGGGGGCGTGTTTTTTGCGGCACTGGCACTGCTCCTGCCGGCACTACTGCCCGTCTTGGTCTGCGTCGCTCTTACGGGGCTCTTTATCGCGGGTATCTTTAGCCTGGTACTCGCCGAAGCAGGTGAGCGCTTCCCGAGCGTGGCGGGCACGGCTTTTGGGGGCGTGGTTGCTGCCGGAGGAGTCGGTGGTGCCGTGATTCCCTGGGGGATTGGCGCACTCGCCTCTACCAGCCTTGGCTGGCAAGGGGCACTGGCGCTCGTGCCCCTTGCACTGATCGGGACGCTCTTGCTCAGCCTACGCCTACAGCGCCGCGTCCCCAAAAATTTCTAAAAAATTCTTCCCTTTGGGGAGGTATCTTGGGCTATCTTGGCAAACATCTGTTTATAACGAGGATAACCCAATACCGCGAGCTCTACGACTACGAGAGAGACGCCAACGATAAGATGCTGACCATGCTGGAGTCTGTGCCCGAGGCCAGCCGCACCGACCCGCGCTTCTCGCGTGCATTAACCATTGCCGCCCACCTGGCTGCCTGCCGGGAGAACTGGCTGACCTGGATGGCGGGGGAAGACCGGCCCATTGGGTGGTGGTTTGAAAAAGACGTCACGCTAGAGTCGCTGCGCCCGCGCTACGCCGTCTCGGAGGAGCGCTGGGTTGCCTACCTCGCCGCCCTCACCGACGACGACCTGGAGGTGACTTTTAGCTTCAAAGAGGGCGATGGCAACACGTATCGTGTGGTGCGCAGCGGGCAGCTCACCCAGCTTGAAGGGCATGCGTGCTACCACCGGGGGCAGGTTGTGCTGCTCGTGGACATGCACGGCGGCACGACCGTGGACACCGACTACATCGACTGGGTCTACCCCCGTGATCCGCGCTACGGGGTGGTTGCTTAAGAGGGGCAACAGCGGGCTCATTTATGTGCCCGTCTGAATCCGCATCTACGCGTTTGTCGTCATCTTGCCCTTGTCGGCGGCTTGGGCATTTTTGCGCGACTCTTCCTTGGCAGCGGCCATCTCCTCAACGGTTTTGGTGTGCTGGCGCGCGGTGCCCTTGAAGCCGACCATGCGGTGCACGCGCGTTCCGTTGGCAGTCTGTGCTTCTAGCTCGACTTGGGCGGCGGCTACTGCACCGCTGGCGACGTACTGTGGGAGCCACTCCGACTGGGCGACGAGCATCTGATCGGTCATCTGCCAGATCTCCTCGGGATCACAGACCGCGCCGGTGAGTGGGTCGTGGAGCATGGCTTGCTTGAGCAGATTTCGGTCGCCGGTGAGTGCGGCGTGTACCGACATGCGCTGGACATTGATCGAAGCCGTGCAAGTCGCGGCACAGGCAAGCGGCAAGTCCCCGACGATCGGGATATTGATGCCGTTGCGGTCCACATAGCCAGGCACCTCCACAATCGCATCGTCGGCAAGATTCGGGATCGCGCCGTTGTTGACCACGTTGAAGTGCCCCCGGTAGATGCGGCCTGTCTCCAGCGACTCGATAATGTAGCTCCCGTGCTCCTCGCTGCGCTTCTCAGCCGTAAACTGCGGCGGGTCTTGGGCGAGCCAGTTGGGGAAGTCAGTCTCAAACCAGTTGCGGCCCTCGGTGCAGACTCTCAGATAGCCGCCGGTCTCCCCATTGATCCAAGATGACAGATCAATCCACTTGGTGACTTCATCGAGGCGCTTACGGTACCAGGGCAGGTACTCAGAGAGGTGCCCGTTGCTCTCGGTGGAGTAGTAGCCAAAGCGCTTGAGCGCATCGATACGCACTTTCTCTGTGGTGGGGTATCTATCGTGGCCCGTGAAGAGCTCGTAGAGCTTGGGAATCAGATCGATCCCGCGCCAGAGAGCCTTGACGCACCAGGTCTGGTGGTTGATCCCCGAGAAGACAAAGTCAATGTCTTTTCGATGCACTTTCTCGCCTTCGGTGAGCATTCCCTCGCGCTTGGCCCACTGCTCGACGCAAGAGGCGATCTGATGCTGCGCGCCCTGGACGCCGTGACAAAGCCCCACGGTGTTCACACCGCCATAGTGGTTTGCGGCCCAAGTCAGCATGGCCATCGGGTTGGCATAGTTCAGAAAGAGCACGCCCGGCTTGGCGACTTCGCGGATGTCTTTGCAAAAATCCAGGGTCGCGGCGATACCGCGCTGGCCGTACATGATCCCGCCCGCGCAGAGCGTGTCGCCCACGCACTGGTCAATGCCATACTCCAGCGGAATATCAATATCATCCGCAAACGCTGAGAGTCCGCCGATGCGCACGGTGCTAATCACATAGTCCGCGCCCTCTAGGGATGCTCTGCGATCGGTCGAGGCGCCGATGGTCGCGGGTAGGCCATTGCCCTTGATATCGCGCTCGGCGAGCTGCTTGACCATGTCTAAGTTCTGGGCATTGAGATCGTGAAACGCGAAGTGCATGTCCGCGAACTCGGGTACGGTGAGTAAATCCGCCATCAGGCGACGGGTGAAGCCGATACTTCCGGCTCCGATCATGGCAACTTTTAGTGGCATGAGCTATTGTAGCCGCTTCACCCGCACGATGGCAATGGGGCCACCGGAGAGCCCGACGGGAACGGGGTAGATTGCGATAGCCTCGCCGTTGATCATCATGGCCATCTGCCCCACTTCCGCTTCCAAGCCCTGCTGTACAAACGGTAGGGGCGCACCAAACGGACGCTCGACCAGGCTAGCGTTACAGGGGCGTTACAGGCGCGGCTTTACTCCAGCTTCCCTTGCCCGTCCGCTCCACAACCGTACTCGTCTCCCCGACCACAAAAGTCAGGCGCGTGGTGGAGGGAGCAATGGTTTCGTAGTGGATATCGGTGGTGCTGCTGGGAGCCGAGACAATGCTGGCGATCCTAAGAAAGTCACTCTTGCCAAAGAAGAGCCCCGCCGCGCGGTTGGCTCGCAGGTAGGTGTCGAACGTGACGGCAAACCAGCTCTGGTCGCCATCTTGGTTGAGAAAGTGCACGGCATTGGCATCGAACTCCTCAAAGACCGAGTCGAGGTCACGGACACCTGTCGCGAGCTTACCCGCTTTCCAGCTAGAGAGCCAAGGAGCATCGTTGCTGATGGCGAAGTGGAGCTCATACGCATTAAAGCTGGGGGCAGCGTGGATCTCTTTCAAGTCCGGAAATGCCTGGCGGGCCGAGCGCAGCTCACTGTCACGGTCACGAACGGCCTGTATGGGGACGACATAGCCCTGAACGGAGCGAGCCGCGATCAGGAGCGCATCGGGATCAAGGCTGGTCTCTGAGCGCGTGGTGACGATCTCATCGCCCGAGCTACGGCCTCCGCACCCCGAAAACAGGCACAGAGCAACCACAAGAGTGACGAAAAATGTCTTGGAGCGTCCCATGGCGCTATGGTACCGTATTTTTGCTCCCACTGGAAAGAATCGCCGCGCAGAGGCTCTCCACCCACTGATCTAGCGTGGCACTCTGCTCGATCCAAAGTCGAGCATTTTTACCCAAGCTCTGCCGGAGCTCGGGGTCGGCTTGCAGGCGGCGGATCGCGTTTTCCCAGGCTCCTGAATCGCCTACGGGCACGTAGAGACCGTTCTCCCCATCAAAAATGGCATCGGTCTGGCCCTCGGTTTGGGTCACAACCACCGCTTTTCCACAGGCCATCGCCTCTAAGATCGCGGTAATCCCTGCCTGGAAATCGTTCTCGTAGAGCGGGACGGCCACGATTGCCGAGGATGCGTAGAGCTCGCGCAGCTCGCCATACTCGTAGCGGCGAGCCGAGACATTGGTGGGCATGGTGCGCTTGTCTGTCTCGTTGTTGTGCTTGGACCAAGGCGAGGCGGCAGCGAGGGGGAAGCTCGTGTCGGGGAGGCGCTCAGCGGCGGCAAGTAGCGTCGGGTAGTCGCGCCACTCCAGCCCGGCAGCGCTGACTTGCTTCTCGTTTTCCGTCACTTCTGGTCGCGGTCGCCAGAAGCGTGTGTCGGCGTGAAAGGGAATTAATCTCAGGCGCTCTGCCGGAATGCCCAGCACGCTCACGCCATGCTTTTGCTGCGTCGTGGCATAGACAAAGACCGTGTCCATCTCTTGCCAGAGCTTGAGCGTCCCAAAAAACAGCTTCTTCTTGCCCGTCGAGAGCCGGTGCCCAATGGTCACATGGCCGGGGCGCTTCTTCCCCGAGAGCCGCAGGAGCAGTGCCAGAAACAGCCCGACATTCTCGCCGTTGGTAAAGAGAGTGTTGTAGCGTTTGCGCCGTCGCCAACCCGCCACCGCAAGGGCGATATCGCGCCCGAGCGTCTTTCGTGCCAGCTTGACCAAGGAGTCTGAGTCGGCCTCCAGTGCGCGGTAGTCGTAGAGCTCCGCGCACGTGCCCCGCGACTCTAGGCCCGCAGCGAGGGCATCGTAGTCCATAGTAGGGTGCTGGTCGGCAGAGATCGCGGCGGCAATGTTTTCTTTACGGTAGCTAGGGATCAGGAGCAGGGTCTTCATGATTACCTCCCCCCCATCCCCCGCCCAGCGGGGGGGATAAGAGGAAATACTTTTTTGTCCCCCCGCCCGGCGGGGGTTAGGGGGGCAAGCCCTTTGAGACGGGCGAGAATTTGCGGATAGTTCTTGGCGGCATCGTAGCGAGCGAGTGCCTCCTGGCGAGCCGTACTTCCCAGGCGCAGGCGCAAGCTCTGGTCGGTGAGGAGGTGCTCCAGGGCAAGAGCAAGTGCTTTTTCATCTCCCACAGGAACCAGCTTGCCCGTCTCGTTCTCGATCACGGCCTCTGGGATCGCCGCCACAGGGGTCGTGATGACCGGAAGGCTGGCGGCCATGGCTTCCAGAACCGCTTGGGGCAGACAGTCGGCGCGGGTGGGAAAGACAAAGATATCCGCCTCGGCAAAGAGCGTGCGCAGGCGCTCCGAGTTGGGCGTGACACCGTTGTGCACCGTGATGTTTGCTGTGGGCGCAAGCTCCGTGGCCTGAGTGACCAAGTGCAGGTGTGCCGCTCGACGAACGGGCTCAGGAAGAAGATCAAACGCTGCGAGAAGCGTGTCGCCGCCTTTTCGGATAAAATCTCCCCCCACAAAGAGCACGTTGAGCGGGGCATCGACAGCACGGGGTTTTCGGAGCGCACGGGCGGAGTCCCAGGCAGCGATATCCACACCTGGCGGGATCACAAAGATCTTGTCACCAGGCACGCCATAGTCGCAGATCAGGGAGTCTTTGGCCCACTGGCTCCAGGTGAGGAGCCCGCGCGCCGCCAAGAAGGCTCGCTGGTTGAGTCGAGCTTTCAGCACTTCGAGCCGCGAGTTTCCCGGTGTGTGGCCGTAGTGCGCCCCCAGCCGGTCGTACTGAAGTGGCGTGGCATCCAGCGAGATCAGTCCCGGCGTCTTTTTGAGCATCCCCGAGGCTAAGAGCGCGGTGACTTGCGTGTGAAAGAACAGCGCATCGAAGCTCTGACCACGCAGACCAAGAAAGGCACCTAGCGAGGCGCGGAGCGACCAGTTGGAGCGCACACCAGGGAGCCTTGCCCAAGCTCCGGGTGTGTTGTGGTAGGGCAGCTCGATTAGCTCTGGCTGGACAAAGAGATCCTGGGCCAGAGCTGCCTGGAGGTTTCTCGCGTGAGTTGTGTGGCCCAGGGAGTGCTCTAGTGCGAAGCCAATACGAAGAGACGCAGACATTAGGCCCGAGGATTTGTGCCGGTGAAGTTCTCAAAGGCTGCGGCGGGCTCTTCCAGGGGGGCGGAGCCAACTTCGTCGCGGGTGAGTAGGTGGGTGATGAGGTGCTCCAGACGGTGCTTTGGGAGGCGGGCCGGGGCGAAGATAAAGACATTCTCGTCAATTTGCAGCAGGCTCATGCGGCGACGCTCCGTAGTTAGTCCTAGAAAGGTATTAGGAGCAATCTCGCGGCAGATAATCTTGCCATGGCTGGTGCGCACCAACATCTGGCGGTCGTTGGTAATGGCATGTGCATGGTTGGCGGCAGCCTCGTTGATCTTCCCAATCGGATACTCAAGATCCTCCAGATCAACCGTTGTCGTGACAACGATTTTTTTTGAATTGTTCACAGTGTGTCTTCCTTAATTTCTACTTCTACTTCAATTTCTATTTCGGCACGACAGCTTCTGAAGGCTCTGCAGGTGCGGTTGTCATGTTAATCCGCGTCACGAGGGGACGTGGCTCTTCAATTAGCGGACGCGGTTTGGGCTTTTTTAGTCCCAAGCGGAGTAGACCTGCCTCGGTGACCAAGTGCATCAAGAGGGGCAAGTCGCGACCAATATAGCGGTGGTACAGACGCTTCGGATCCTGCAGGAGCCTCCAGACCCACTCCATTCCGATGCGCTGAACCAGCCGTGGAGCACGAGAGACCATGCCCGCTGCCATCTCAAAGCTACCACCAACCCCAATGCTCACGGGAACGCCTAGCTGCATTTTATGTCGGGCGATCCACTTCTCTTGCTTAGGGGCACCCAGACCAACCAGTAGAATATCCGGGTTCGCCGCCTTTAAAATCTGCGCGATCTTTGCCTGCTCCTCAGGGGTATCAAAGGTCTCTTTCGGAGGGCAGTAGGTACCACAAACTTGCACGCCCGGGAAGCGCTCCTCCAGAACCTTCTTCGCTGCCTCCGTTGCTCCAGGAAGGCCACCTAAGAAGAAGAGCTTAAGGCCCGTCCAGGCCGAGGCGCGGCAGAGCTCATAAAGTAAGTCGCTCCCTGCCACACGCTCGACTAAGTTGGCTGTATCGGGGCGAAGTTTTGAGAGCCAGACAATGGGCATACCATCGGCGAGTACCAGAGCCGCACTGGAGTAGATCGCCCGAAACTCGGCATCTTGTTTTAGCAAAGCCAGGTGATCCATATTGCCTGTGCAGATATGCTGGGGGACGTTAGCCTTCTGCACGAGCTGCAAGATGCACTCTACAGCCTGCGTCATAGTTATATTGTCAAACCGGGTTTCTGCAATAACAACTTGTTTATTAAGAGGCGGCATTTCTATAGTTCTCCGAAAAATTACTGAGGGGGAAGCCAAGCAAATTCCATGCCGAAGGGACAACAAAAGTGCTAAAGTTAAAAAATCTAATAAAAACTAGTACGCTCCATCTCCTTTAAGGATCGCAGGGATCGCTCGTAGGAGAATCGAGAGGTTTAGCCAAAAAGAGCGTGTCCGAACATACTCCAGATCTAGTGCGATCCACTCCTCGAAGGTGAGTGTGGAGCGGCCCATTACTTCGCGGAGGCAAATGAGCCCAGGAGTGACGGAGAGTCGCTCTATGGGGTAGTTGTCATAGCTCTCGATCTCGCTTGGAAGATGCGGGCGTGGCCCCACCAAGCTCATATCGCCACGGAGAACATTCCAGAGCTGGGGCAGCTCGTCTAGGGAGTAGCGTCTCAGAGTCCGCCCAATTCGGGTAATGCGGGGGTCGTTCTTCATTTTGAAGATGGGACCCGTGGCCTCGTTTTGTGCCTGGAGGTTCTTTTTTAAGGTTTCCGCATGGGGAACCATGCTGCGAAACTTATAGAAAGGAAAGCACTTGCCCCCTTGGCCGACACGCTGTTGGGAAAAGAGAATGGGACCACGATCCTCTACCCAGACGAGGGCAGCAATGGTTCCAAAAACCGGAGCCAGAACAAGCAGTGCTCCTGCGGATACCACAATATCCAGGGCACGGTTCAGGGGCTCGCCCTTTTTCACGCTCTCTTTCGAGGGAATTTCCATAACCACAGACAGCTTAACCATTCGTCTTAACATTTCTCCTAAGTTTTCTCCGCGACGAAGGCGGACGGAACTAAACCCCTACCGTTTGTGTGCCAAAAATGAGGTGGTAACCCAAAACTGGTATTTTTTCGGATAACGAATTTGTATATTTTTGTCTTGAATTTTACGTATTTAATTGTAATGTTAGATGTGTAAGCTGGGTAAATTACGAGGTGATGGTGATATATTTACGGGTTTTTAGTTGATTTGTGCGTAAATCACTAAAATGAATCTGAGAATGCATAGTGCTTTGATCCGATCTACTAGACGTGATCATTTTGGTAAGAGAGAAATTTAGAAATTTATTCTGGTTGCAAGAGAAATGGCACGGTGGTTGCTTTAGTACTCTGAGTAGCTGTGCCGGAGTATTTCGCTCAAGCACGAACAATTTCACTCAAGCACTTGAAGAATAGGGAGTTTGCAAAATGAGAAATAAACAAGCAACACGTTACATGATCGCACTGGGAGCCGTTGTCAGCAGTCAGTCCGTGTGGGCCAGTGGGATTGTCCCAAGCTCTGCCGTTATCCCCATCGTGCTTGGACAGCAGGCGCTGCGTAAACCTGAGTCACGCCCCGTGCTCCTCCCTTCAACTCCTGTGTCAAAAAACACGGCTCCTTTGCCCGTGGCTCCTACGCGCTACAAAGTGCGCTCTGGCGATTCCCTTGAGATCAAGATCATGGGACGACCAGAGCTGACCCAGTCCATGACCGTCGCCCCGGATGGCACCATTATCTACCCCTATGTCGGTGAGGTCGCCGTGGCAGGCGACTCCGTGATGCAGATCATCAGCAAACTCAAGATCGGCCTGAAGCGCCAGTTCGAAAATCCTCAGCCTATCGTCTCCGTGCTCAAGCGCCAGATGGGAGAGGTCTCTATTCTGGGGCCGGTGAAAGAGCCCGGTAAGAAAGAGCTAGGAGATGACTGGCGTGTGCTCAATCTGATTGCCGAGGCAGGTGGGATGACAGTCGAGCGCACGGAGTTCGTGACGATCCGCTTGGTGCGCCGTGGTGGGCAAGTGACCTTTAACGTGGATCCTGTCCAGCTCCTTGGCTCGGGCGATCCTAATCTCAACTACCTGCTTGAAGACGGTGACCTCTTGGTGATTCAAGAGCGCGACAAAAACGAGACCATGGTGCAGGTTCTGGGAGAAGTGGGCAAGCCCGGCTATGTTGTCGCACCCCGAGATGGCTCTCCCCTTGCAGCCTTGGCGGCGGCAGGTGGCTCCAGTAGCAAGGCTGCTCTCTCCCGAGCAAGCATCCGCCGTGGATCGGGTGGCACCCCCATTCCTGTGGATCTCACGAACCCGGATCGCCTTCCGCAGAGCCTCCAGCTTGGCCCTGGTGACACCCTGGTGATTCCTGCCAATGTCAGCCAAGTGTTCCTGGCGGGCAGTGGCGTCATCAAGCCCGGCATGGTGGAGCTACCCGACAAAATTCAGCCCACGATCTACTGGGCGATCCAGCAAGCGGGTGGCACGACTCAGGAGGCAGATCTTAAGAACGCCTCAATCACACGCCTCGCACCCAACGGAGCTCCGATTACAGAGAAAATTGACCTGGAGAAAGTGATGAAGAACCGCACTGCTCAAGGTAAAGATGCCGAGGTCGCTGCCCGGCTGAACCGAATGCTCATGCCGGGTGACATTCTTGAGATTCCCACAAAAAGACGGCGCTCGGGTGGCTTTCGGTTAGGATTCAATGAGCTGGCACTGGGGCTCTCAACGTTTCTGATGCTCCGTCAGGCGGGTAATTAGTATGTATCGTCGGACAAACATTCTCTATCGCGTGGTAGATGCCCTCTTTCGGAACCGTAACTTGGTTCTGATCACGATGCTCTGTGTGGCAGTTCCGGTGGCGCTTCTGCTGATCTTCAAGGCCAAGGGGTACACGGCCACAGCGGCGATTCGCATTGCTTCCGAGGGTGATGGGATGAAGACTCTCGCCGGAGGTGGACTCAACACCGATCAGCTCGGCTGGAAGAGTCCTTCCGAGGTCCATGTCGCTAACCTCACCACCTTGTTGGTAGATGCCAAAGAGGGGGGATTTGTCGACGATGTCTTCAAGCGTGCGGCACTCACGAACCCTATCTCACTGGCACCGGGCGTAGACGATAAGCGTGTGGGAGCTTTCTTAAAGTCCATCTCGATGAAAAACGAGCAAGATAAGCTCTTCTCTATCAGCATGACCTGGGACAATCCTGAGGAGTGTAAAAAGCTTGTTCAGGCAGTCCAGGAGCAATATATCGACGAGCAAGTAAAGGCAAAACAGCGAGCGTCCGAAAGCTCTGCACTGTTTCTGAAGGGCCAGATTGATCAGCAAGAGCAGCGAGTTAATGCGGCAACCATGGCGCGAGAGATCTTTCGTAAGAAGCACCCCGAGATTGGCCCTACTTCTCACGAGCAGGCACTCGACTATATCCAGATGCTCCAGGAGCGTCTCCGCCGTGACCGTGCCATTGTCGCAGAAGGCGGCGAGGGCGCACTGCTTCCCCGAACTGAGAGCAAGTACATCGAGAGCGAGGGTGACCCCGCTCCCACCTTCAACCTGGGGGATACACCGGCACAGAAGCACCTGATGGAACTGCAAGACAAGCGTAACCTGCTCACCAGTGGAGCCGGAGCCATGCGGAAAGATTCAGATGAGGTGCGTGCGCTGGATCGCCAGATTGACCAGGCGCGGCTTGATCTTGCGCGAGAGCGCCGCCAGAAGCCTGTCGGAGGGGGCACCAAGCGCCGTGTGCTCAACCCACTCTACGCGGAGATGATGAGCGAGTCTAATCGCTCCAAGCTCACCACACGCTCGGCAAAGGCAGAGATCGCGGAGATCACGAAGCAGATCGCGGCGTTGCAGCTCCAGCTCAAAGAGCTACCCAAGCTTCAAAATGAGATGGAGAAGCTCGATATCCGAGTCAACTCGGAGCAGGACAGCCTTGGGGTACTTCGCAAGAGCTACAGCGCTGCTCTCTCTACCTCCAACTTGGAAAAAGAAAAGGCCAGTCAGAACCTCAAGCCTGTGGGTCAGGTGGTTGCCGTCAGCCTCTCAGGAACCAAGAAAAGCATCACCATGGGGTTTGTGAGCCTGCTGCTGGGAGCCGTTGTGGCGGGCCTAGTCGTGGCGCTACGGGAGTGGTCTGATCCGACGATTCGCTATGAGACGGACATTGAGCAGGTGCTGGACATCCCTGTCCTAACAGGCCTGCCAGATACCCGCGCGGTCCTCGCTCCCAAAAGCGTAAACAGCAGGTCGAAGAAAAGTCGGGCGCTTCTGCCCTCACTGGATAACTAAGGAAGACGAGAAGAAAAACGTGATTATCCGTAACCCCGATACCCATCCGCTCCCTAAGGACGAAATGCTCGAATCTGGAGCGATGGAGCGAGGCGCTGTCTCGCTGGCTCCCAACGTGACTGTGGTACCCTCTGAGGCGCTACGACGGGTTCATGTGGCCATTGAGCGAACCGATGCCGACTTTGCACAGCTCCATGCCGCCATGGAGTGGCAGCTTGCCGAGTGTACTAATACCAACCACTGGGACGATGCCGCGGAGCACCTGACCGACCCGCTTCGGGACATAGATAATGTCTTTGGGATCACCAGCGCGGTGCCGGGCGAGGGCAAGACCACGATTGCGATGCACCTTGCGTTTAGCATCGCACGGAACAGTGGCCGAAAAGTCTGCTTGATTGATCTGGGGCTTGGCGACAATGAGATCTGCCGCCGCATTGGTGTGCGCACTGAAAAAGGGCTCATCAATGTGCTTGAAGGAGACGACTACGTTATCCGAACCCTTCAGCTCTCGGACTGCGGTGACCTCTCGGTGATGCCTGCCGGGAAGCTCCCTCGCAATCCCAATAAAGCCGCACGCTCCGCCGCTGTCACGGAGATTATCGCGGCGGCTCGTGAGATCTACGACACGGTTATTGTGGACCTGCCTGCCGTCTCGACGGGCAACGCTCTGCCGATTGCCGAGCATCTCGATAAAGTGATGCTGGTTGTCTGCTCAGGAGTGACGCCCAAAGATATGGTCCAGCAGGCCGTCGATCGGCTCGGACGCAAGCGGGTGCTTGGTGTGGTGCTGAACCGCATGAAGTCTTCGATGCCCTACAAGATTCAGCAGTTCTTCCGAAAGGTCGCTTAGGAATCCAGAATGAGTGAGCTTTATACGGCATTTACCTATACCTGCCTCACAGGCTGGATGGTGCTCGGGACCGCAACCCTAGGAAGCACTGTCTACTTGTCGGAGCTGATGGGCCGTGCCGCTATTGTGCAAGACCGGCGACAGCGCACGACGGCCTGTCTCTTAGCAGAGCAGCAGCCTCGATTGGTTATCGTCATTCCCGCTCACAATGAGTCGGTTGTGATCCGCTCCACGCTGGAGAGCCTGCTGGCGCAGACCTACTCGGCCTTGCACTTTGAGACCGTGGTAGTGGCAGACAACTGCTCCGATAACACAGCGAGCCTAGCTCGTGATGCAGGTGCGACCGTCTTGGAGCGCTGCAATCCGGAGGAACGAGGGAAAGGCTACGCCTTGGAGTGGGCCATGAAGCGGCTTTGGACACGCGAGCAAAAGCCCGATGCGGTCGTGATCATAGATGCGGATACAAAAGCGGCTCCCAATTTTGTTGCCGTGATGGCACAAGAGCTCTTTGGCGGCGTGGCTCCTGAGAGCTGGCCGACGCATCGCAAGGCAGTTCAGGGACGCTACGGGGTGCTCAATGGCGCGGAGTCATGGCGGGCAGCGCTCATGGAGGGGGCTTTTGAGCTGGTGAACCATGTCAAGCCTCTGGGACGGAGCCATAAGGGATTCACGGTTGGCCTGAAGGGCAACGGCATGGGCTTCACACGAGCCGTGCTCGAAACCACTCCGTGGAGCGGCAGTAGCATCACCGAGGATATCGACTACGGCCTCAACTTGCTTCTCAAGCAGGGGATTGTGGTTGACTATGCCCCCCAAGCCATTGTGCGAGCCCAGATGCCCAACACGAGCCAGCAGGCGACCTCGCAACGAGCGCGCTGGGAGCAGGGACGCTACCGGCTTTTGCGGCAGCGCGCTCCCCAGCTTTTTCTCGCGGGTCTCCAGAGACGTGATGCACGTCTTATGGATGCTGGACTTGATCTCCTCATTCCCCCACTTGCGGAGCTGGCGGCCTTTCACGCCGCCTGGGCAGGTCTGACTCTCCTCTGTCTGAGACTATGGATTCTGCTGCCCGTCTGGGCACTGCTGGTGCCTTTTTCCTTGGTGCTCTACGGTCTCTATATCTTTGGTGGGCTCAAGGTCTCGGGAGCACGCCCTGAGGTGTATAGCGCACTGATTCGTGCGCCTTTTTATGCTCTCTGGAAGTTTGCTCTCTATAGTTTCATGAAGCTCAAGGGGGGGAAGAAGACCTCCCAAGAGTCACCGGAGTGGGTGCGAACCGAGCGGATGCCAATAGGCGATGAGTCTCAGCGTCTGCTGGAGGATGCCGCGTGAACCTGGTGATCGGAATCGTCTTCATGACGACTTTGATGGGGCTCTTTGTGCCACGCTGGCAGACCCGGCACTGGGTTTTTCTAGGCGGCTGGGTGATCCTGATGGTGGCGTTTTCTTATCTTAAGTCGCGTTAGATTCTTTAGGTTAGGTTAAGTGAGATGTTTACAACTATGGCAGCAACTCCCGTTCGAGAATTAAGTGAGGAAGATCGTCGCCGCCGTGCTCAGGCACGTGCGGCACGTCGTCGTCGTGAGGAAACAGATAAGAAACGTCTTCGTAAAGAACGAATCACCTTTGTTCTTCTGGGAAGCGTCGGGAGTGTCGCGGTTTTAGGGGCTGTCTGGGGGATAAAGAAAATCCATGCGGGTGGTGGCGTGCGCGAGACTGCCAAAGGTATCGTCAAGAGCTTTGCCGCCACAACAGGAATCGGCCCGCAAGGCATGGTTCCCGTTGCACCCACCGAGCGTGCCGATGAGCCTATTCTGGTCTACCGCGATGGGCTTGGCGAGGGCTGGGAAGACTGGTCTTGGGCCACTCATGATAAAGCCTCAGTGGCAATGGCCGCTAACGGCATCAACGGTGTCTCGATGACTCTCAAGGGGAGTGAGGGGCTCTACTTCCACCACACGGCACTCCCTGCCAATGGCTATGGCACCCTGGAGTTTCTCTACAAAGGGACCCCCAATGCCGTGATGGTGACGGTCTTTGATGAGTCCAACAAGCCCCGCCGTCAGCTCACGCTGGATCAGTATATTGTCAATGGTGCCGAGGGGCTTAAGCCCAATTGGCGCAAGATCCGGGTTCCTCTCAAGGCAATGGGAGTGGGCAACGGAGAGAAGATAAGCGGTGTGGTTTTCCAGTGCGCTATCTCGACGGCAAGTGGTGAGGTTGGCTTTGATGATATCTACCTGATGCCCGATACCAGCTTGCCGGAAGCACCCAAAGCCCTGACAATTCCCGTTGCGGTTGATGCGCAGGCAGAGAAGCGCCCCATCAGTCCGTATATCTATGGCGCTGCCCATGCGAGTAAACCGGAAGCGGAGGCACTGGGGCTGACCCTCAACCGCTGGGGAGGTAATCCCAACTCGCGCCACAACTGGGTGAGCAATTTCTGGAACTCGGGAAGTGACTGGGAGTTTCGCAATCACGCGGGGGAGAAAGCGTTCACGACACCCGGTGGGGCTGCCGATGGGTTTGTACAAGGCAACCGTGATCTAGGGATTGCCAGCTACCTGACCGTGCCAACACTGGGCTGGGTCGCCCGTAGCGGTGATACTGCCGCTAAATCGGAGAACGTTCCCTGGAACACGGGCCCTGGTGTCTCGGGCTGTGATGGCCCGGTTGCAGGCTACGACCCGGCAGCAAATCGCCAGCGTACTAGCGTGCGCTCCATGGCACGCAAGGGGCGGGCTTTTGAGCAGAATCCCAAGCCTGGTACCACGGTCTACCAAGACGAGTGGGTGGCGCACTTGGTCAAGGCCCATGGCAATGGGGCAGGCAGTGGCGTGCGCTACTACGCCATGGACAACGAGCCCGATCTCTGGTCTTTTACCCACCGTGATGTTCACCCTGCACAGATGGGCTACGACGATGTGTTGAAGAACTTCACGGAGTATGCCACCGCTGTGAAAGACGTCGATCCGACTGCTCTGGTCGCTGGGCCTGCGGTCTCGGGATGGACTAGCTACTTCTACTCAGCGCTCGATAGGGGCAGTGACAACTTCCGTACGGGAGCGGACCGTCAGGCACATGGGGGAACGGCCTTTATCCCGTGGTTCCTCAAGCAGGCGCGGGCATTTGATGTCAAGCGTGGCAAGCGGACACTGGATGTCTTAGACATTCACTACTACCCACAGGGCGAGAATATTTACAGCGATGCCAAAGATCCCGCGACCCGTAACCTGCGAATTCACTCTGTGCGAAGCCTCTGGGATGCGAACTACCGCGATGAGTCCTGGATCGCTAACTCGGGTGATGGCCCCACGGTCAAGCTGGTACCTCGGATGAAAGAGTGGATCGCGCAGAGCTACCCTGGGACAAAGCTCGCTATCGGGGAGTGGAGCTTTGGAGCTGAGGGCGATATCAGTGGTGGCTTAGCGGCAGCCGAGGCACTTGGGGTCTTTGGAAAAGAGGGTGTGGACATCGCCTGCTTCTGGACACGCCCCAAGGAGTTCACGCCTGCCGCCGCTGCCTTCCATCTCTTCCGACGGCCCGCTCCGGGGCAGTCAGGCTTTGGGGACATGGCCTGCAAGAGCACCTACGAGCAGAACGAGCGTCTGGCAGTCTTCTCGGCCATCGAGAGCAAGACGGGCGCACTGACACTGGTGCTCATCAATAAAACTCCCCAAGCGACGATCACGGTGCCTCTGAGCCTTCAAGGGCATGATGGGGGCGCTACCAAGCTCTGGCGGTTCTCCGCAGCAAAGCCCAATCAGCTTACGGAAGAGCCTGCTCCAAGAATCAAGAGCGGAAAAGCAAGCATGAGCCTGCCACCCTACTCCGCGACTCTCCTGCGAATCGGGGGGAACTAGCGTGGTGAAGAGACGACGACAGGAGCAGGTCTACCAGCCGACAAACGTCCTAGGCCTTCGTGAGACAAAGAGGCGGCAGCATCTTCAGCAGACCCTTTTAGGGATTTTTGCAGGACTACTCTCACTGAGTGCAGGAGTGTCCTATGTGTTGGTTGAGCCAACGACACTCTTGGTACCTATTCTGATACTGAGCGTGACTCTTCTTCCTGCAATCCTATGGTACTACCCAAGGCTGGCCTTATATGGATTCTTTAGTTCTGCACTTCTCTTTGAGGTTTTTCAGCAGATAAAAAGCGGGGAAGGCTTAACCGATGCTGTTCCCTTTTTCTGGAATATCAACACGATGTTTCAGAGCTATCTTGGCACGAATCCTAAAGTCGCTCCGATGAATTTTTTTGAGCTGGTTTTGATGATCTTCGCGGGAGTGACTCTACTTCGTTTTGCCACACATCAGCGAGTTCATATTCGTTGTGGCTCTCTATTTTGGCCGATTCTAGGGTACTTGGGGTTTGTTGCTGTTGGCTGGCTCAATGGAATGGCAACAGGGGGTAACTTTAATGAGGCTCTTCAGGAAGTTCGTGCACAGGTCTATTTCGGGGTTGCTTATTTTTTGTCTGTTAATGCTGTCAAGACAAAAGAAAATATTGATAAATTGATATGGATTACTTTCTTATGTATAGTTTTTAA
>JAPLCP010000173.1 GCA_026392155.1 Armatimonadota bacterium
CCGTTTGCAAGGCTCGCCAATATCATCGCCACCGACGAAGACGAGCGCCTGCCGGAAGTGCGCCTGCGTGCCCTCGCCAATCGCTTAGAGGACTGCGACGGCCTCAAAGTCCTCGGCCCTGCGCCGTGCCCGCTCTCACGCCTTAAGGGAAAGTACCGCTGGCATCTCTTGCTCAAGTGCACCGACGGTGAGGCACTGCGCACCTATCTGCGCCGTGGCCTGCTCTCCCTCACCAGCTCCGACCGATCCGGGATGACGATAGATCTCGACCCGATGAGCCTGTTATGAAAACAGCGCCGAGATGTCGTCGCGGGTGAGGGACTTGAAGAGGCTCTGCTCGGTCTGGATGATCGAGTCCACGAGAGCCTTTTTCTTCTCCTGTAGCAAGACGATCTTCTCTTCCACCGTGTCGCGGGCGAGGAACTTGTAGACAAAGACGGGCTTGGTCTGGCCGATTCGGTGCGTGCGATCCGATGCCTGCTGCTCGACGGCGGGGTTCCACCACGGGTCAATGTGGATCACGTAGTCCGCCGCCGTTAAGTTCAAACCGACGCCGCCTGCCTTGAGAGAGATCAGGAAAAACGGAATGTTTTCGTCGGCCTGGAACTGATCCACACGGCCCTGACGGTCTTTGGTACGGCCATCTAAATAGAGATAGGGGACGGATTTTGCGTCTAGCTCGTTTTTGAGCAGCCCCAGCATCTGGGTGAACTGCGAGAAGATCAGCGCCTTGTGGCCCTCCGCACGGAGTGTCTCCATCGTCTCTAAGATCGCCTCCAGCTTCGCCGAGCCGACCTTGGTCGTGGGCTCCATCAGGCGCGGGTCGCAGCAGATCTGGCGCAGGCGCAGGAGCCCTTCGAGCACGCGGAGCTGGGCATTGGAGCTGCCCTCACTATCGAGGATGCCTAAGATCTGGGCACGGTACTTATCGCGGGTTTGCTCGTAGAGCTTGCGCTGGGGGGCTTCTAGCTCGACGGTGATAATGCGCTCAGTGCGGGGCGGCAGGTCCGTGGCGACTTGGGCCTTGGTGCGACGCAGGAGAAAGGGACGCGTGAGAGCCCGGAGCGCTGAGGCCGCGTTTTCATCCTTGCCGCGCTCAATCGGGGCGAGAAAGTTCTCCTTAAAGACCTCGATGCCGCCGAGCAGGCCAGGATTCAGAAACGCAAACTGGCTCCAGAGCTCGGCAGTGCCATTCTCGATAGGCGTGCCTGTCAGGGTCAGGCGGTGCTCGGCCTTGAGCAAGCGCGAGGCGCGGCTGGTCTGGGCAAGCGGGTTTTTAATGGCCTGGGCTTCGTCTAGGATCGCGTAGAAGAAGGGGTACTTGCTGAGCTTCTCGATATCGCGTAGCAGAATCCCGTAGGTGGTAATAATGAGGTCGTTGCCATCAAAGGCTTTGGTATCTTCCACGCGGCTGCTGTCGTCGTAGCGGTGTAGCTTCAGGCCCGGTGCGAACTTTTCTGCCTCCCGCTCCCAGTTGAAGACCAGCGAGCGCGGCACCACCAGCAGGCTGGCTTTCTTGCTCTGGCCCTGCACGGAGAGAAGCAGGGCTAGGGCAGCAAGAGTCTTTCCTGTTCCCATGTCATCAGCGAGGCAGCCACCAAAGCCACTGTTTTTGAGAAAGTGCAGCCAGTCGTAGCCCGCTTTTTGGTAGGGGCGCAGAACACCATCGAGAGAAGCGGGCAGAGGAGTCTCGTCCACTTTCTCAAACTGCCGCAGCTTGCGTTTCTTGCGCTCAAACTCTTCGTCGGCCTGCGCGTCGCCGTCGCTGTCGGTGATGGCTTGCTCGAAGAGTAGTGCATGGAGGGGCGAGAGGCGCAGGGCATCGGTGTCTTTGGGCTCACCTGCCAGCGCAAAGACATGCCGGAACCGCTCGATCCAGTCATCGGGGATCATCCCTACCGAGCCGTCGGCTAGCTTGACGTAGCGCTCTTTTTTCTTAATCGCCCGGCGCAGCTCTTTAAGGCTGGCATGCGTGTCCCCAAACTCAACGAGGCCCTCGACATCGAACCAGTCAATTCCGCTGGTGACATTAAACGAGAGAGTCGGCTTGCTCCGGTTAACTTTAATGCTACTGAGCGCCTCCTCGCCAAAGATCGCGAAGCTCTCCTCGACGAGGCGTGGCAGGTGATGCAGCAAAAAGTCTACGGGAGTCAGACGAGCACGGAGCGTAAACTCACCCGCCTCGTTGCCACGCTTGAGGCCGTGCGTGAGTAGGGCATCGTAGGCCTTGATCTCCGCACTCGTATCCCGGTAGACCCGGTCTAAAAGTCCCGTTGTCTCGTTGTACTGGAGCATGGTTGGGGACGATTCTTTGCGCCAGGCCAGCTCTGTCTCGCCGTAGCCGAAGCGAAGCTGGGCGACTAGCTCTTTTTCCCGCTCGCTCAGATAGAGGCGGCACTGTGGGGCCACCCCCCGCACTTCGTCGCCAAAGAGCCCCTCGCCGGTGAGAGGCAGGCGCTCCGCGGCACGCGGGAGATACTCACTGCGGAAATAGGGAACCTCTTCCACAGGAACCACGACCGGCTCGCTCTCCAAGAGCGTCACCAGTGACTTGGGAACGGAGCCAAAGCCCACCAGCTGGCTGTCCAGCTTGAGCCAGAGCGGATCTTTTAGCACCATCTCCGGGCGCTTGACAGTCACGGGCTCACCCTCGATCAGCAGGCGCGGCCCGAGGATCATGCTCCCATCGGGGTTGTTGCTCAGGTGCAGCGCCACGCTGCCTGCCCCGGGCTTGACCTTGACATGGTGCTGGAAGGGAAGTGCATCGGTGCCGGTGAAGACAAGCGCCTCTCCCAAGAGGGCCAGGAGGGAGTGCAATTGCGACGACTCCGCGCTGTAGTAGTTGTAGTACGAGGCCTGCGTGGTGGCGAGGCGAACGGCGAGCTTGAGCTCCTGTGAGGCATTTTCGAGCTGCTCACTATCCACATTACGCATGCGCCAGTTACGCCCGCCTTCGTCTTTAAGCTGCTTGGCGAGCGCGGCATGATCTGCGTGGTCGAGGATACCCCCGAGTGCACTCTGTGGGATCGCGTAGGGGATAAGCTGCCAGTTTCGGTAGGAGGGCTGGAGCGAGAACGCGAGCAGGCGCGGGGGGCGCTTGGCCTTGGTGGCAGTGGCATCGCTTCCCAAGACGCTCTGGAGGCGTGTCTCCCAGGTCTGTGGGGGATTAGACGTTAAGTACTGCTCCAGTCCCATCGCCGCCGTGGCAATGTGCAGACAGGGGCGCTCTCCGGTAAACAGAGGGCAGGTACAGTCGCAGGCGATACTCCCCTCTTCAAGAATCTCTAGCCGCACCCGCGCTTTATCGTGTGGCCCTGCCTCCACGAGCATCGTTGCTTCTGTGGGAGAGCTCTCCTCAACCTGACACCGGCCGCGCCATAGTAAGTTGCGGGCCTTGTCTAGGATCGTCCGGTCGGTAGCTTCTGCAATTTTAGCGCGACGAAGAAGAGTCGCTGTCAGGAGAGGGCGGCGCATGAAACCTGCATTATATCGCGTCTCCTAAAAGTACGTTCGGGCCATCTGTTGCCACCAAGGCCAGTCATGACCCGTGCTATCGCCCCAGACATCGAGCTTGTGAGGAATGGAGCGAGCACTAAGTACCCCACTAAGGCGTATATTGTCGTTGCGGCAGATATCGTTCTCTCCCGTTGCCAGAATCAAGGTTAGCTGCTGGTAGCGCTCCCAGTACCAGCCATCATCATCCTGGGGGAGATACATCAAGGGCTGGTGGAAGTAAAAATCCTCGCCACGGTAGTCGCCCACAAAGCTCGTCATGTCGTAGGCACCGCCCATGCTCACGCAGTGGCTCACGACATCGGGGTGGCGAAGGGCAAAGTTGACGGCATGGTAGCCCCCAAACGAGCAGCCCGTTACGGCAAGACGTCCGTTGCCGCCTGTCATCAGGGGGAGCACCTCATGGAGCAGATACGCCTCGTACTCATTATGGCGCCGAATCTTATCCCAGGGCGCGACCTTCTTGTTGTACCAGCTCTCGGCATCGACACTATCCACACAGTAGAGGTGCAAGTAGCCCGCCTCAATCTTGGCAGAGAGCGCGTTAACCATGCCCCGGTCTTCGTACTCGTAGTACTTGCCCAGCGATGTTGGAAAGACCAGCACGGGCATCCCGGCATGGCCAAACTCCAGAAGCTCCATCGTACGATTCAGGCGTGGGCTATGCCAGCGATGAAAAACTCGGTTCATTTTTATCTCTCCGCCCCCTCGAAGGGAGCGTCTGGTGGCATCGTTCCTCTGCCGTAAAGCCCGTGCCGGGCTACCAATTCTATTCCCCGGGCGGTCTTAGTCGGTATGCTTCTCTTTAGGGGGCAGGCTATGGAAGAAATCCTGGTAGAAACGTTCTGTATAGGTGCTCAAAAGCTCGCCGACGCGCTCGTATTTTTCGGAGGCGACAACTACCCCCGCGTGGTTCTTCTTTTCGAGTTTCCACCAGACCTCAGGATCGTTGTAGCCAGATAGATCGGGGGATTCTTGACGGGCGAGAGAGACTAAGAGCCCGGCATAGCGCTTGTGCGACGGCTCCGGAGTGTAGCTCTCTCGCACCTCCAGCTTGGCCCACTCCGCCCACAGATTCAGACCAGAGGCCGCCTCGATCATGTCCGCGATATGGGCACCTCCAACACGGGCGCTGGTCTCGAGAAAATAAAACTGCCCATCTGCGGCACTCTGAATGTACTCGGTGTGCGAGACACCGCGCACGAGCCCGAGGGTTTTTAAGACCGTGGCATTGAGTTTTTTAAGCGCTTTCTCCTCCATGGAGCCATAGGTCACGTTCTGGGTGCAGAAGACGCGGCCTTCGTGACTGACTTCCAGCGGTGGGCGGGCGTAGCGGCTCACGAGTGCCCAGAGGACTTTGGAGCCGTCCACGATAGAGTCCACGTGCCAGATCGTGCCGGGCAGAAACTCTTCGAGCAAGTAGTAGGACTGTCGGTCGCCCAGCGCGTCTAAAAGGGGCCAGAGGTCAGCCTCGCTCTCGACTTTCTTGATCCCAATCGCCCCCGCCTGGGTGCGTGGCTTGAGGACATAAGGCGGCGGGACATCGGCCATAAACGCCCGGATCTCGTCGTAGTTGAGTACCCCGACAAAGCGCGGGATGGCCAGGCCACCGTCACGGGCTTTGGAGCGCATGGCGAGTTTATCGCGGAAGTAGCGCGCCGTGGTGTCGCCCATGCCCCCGATGCGCAGATGCTCCCGCAGAAGCGCGGCTTTCTCGACATCAAAGTCATCGAGTGGCACGATCTTATCAATCTTGACCGTGCGTGCGAGATAACTCACGGCATGCATCATGTCATTTAGATCCCACTCTTTGTCCACATCGGGCATGAAGTAGATATCGTCTAGGCACTCGCGTGGCCAGTCCGCATTTTCTAGGCTCTGGGAGGTGAGTAGAAGTGTCTTCCAGCCTTCTGCTTTACACTGGCGCAGAAACGCCTGGCCTTTTTCAAAGCTCGCAATGGCAAGAATCGTTTTCATTTGGCGCATTCTACCTGATCCTGCCGCTCTAACCGGCGGGACAAAAAAACAGCCCTCGCCCATTAAAGGAGCGAGAGCTGTTTTATAAAAAGCGCTGGTTGCTTACACACCCTTGGGTAGGGGAGCCTGGCCTGCCAGGATCGCCTTGAACTTACGGCTGGTGAGCATGCGAGCTGCCACTTTGATCTTCTTGGTGCCGCCGCCCTCAGCAGGAACGGAGACAGTCTGAAGATTCACCTGGAAGGTGCGGCAGGTCTTGGGGGCGCGGTGGGCCCACTGACCTGAGTGGACGTGTCGGGTGTTGCGACCCGCTTGGGCCTTACGGCCACTGATGGCGCAGACTTTAGACATTACTTTGTCTCCTTGAAGGTCGTGTGCTTGCGCAGGACGGGATCGTACTTTTTCAGCTCGATCCGGTTGGGGTCGTTACGCTTGTTTTTAACGGTGACGTAGGTTGCACCGCTCTCCGTGGAACGGAGGGTGACGATGATGCGGTTTTCTGAACTTTTTTTTGCCATGGGAATACGTTTGCGCTCCTAGGATGCCAAGGGAGAAGTATACCGGGTGAAATCAATCTTCGCAAGAGTAGGTACACTTTTCGTGTGAAAAATCGTTTTTGTGAGCACTTTGGTCTGACCTCTCCTGTGGTTCAGGCTCCTATTGGCAGTGCCTCTTGCCCTGAGCTGGTGGCCGCCGTGAGTAATGCGGGAGGTCTCGGAGTGCTCTCGGGAACCTGGCGCACGCCCTCGGAGCTGCGCTCCCTGATCCGAAAGACACAGGCGCTGACCACGCGGCCCTTTGGAGTGAACTTGGTACTGGCGTGGGACATGACTGAGCGCGTGGCGATTTGCTTAGAGGAGAATGCCAAGCTACTCTCGTTTTTCTGGGGCGATCCCGGGCCGCACATCCCGGTGGTTCACTCTGTTGGTGGGAAGGTTTTTCACACCGTGGGTAGCGCGGATGAGGCCCGAAAAGCTGCCGATGTTGGCGTGGATGTGATCGTCGCGCAGGGCTGGGAGGCGGGTGGGCATGTCTGGGGGAAAGTCACGACACTCGCTCTAGTCCCACGGGTCGTGGATGCCATCCCTGAGCTTCCCGTGCTTGCCGCGGGAGGAATCGCCGACGGACGAGGGATCGCCGCCGCGCTGGCCCTCGGAGCCGAGGCGGCGTGGATGGGGACACGGTTTCTGCTAACACGCGAGGCAAGGGTGCACGCCCGCTACCAGCAGTGCCTCCAAGAAGCCACGGAGGCTGACACGCTCTATACCGAAAGATTCTCGGGCGGCTGGCCGGATGCGCCGCACCGTGTCCTAGAGCGCCTTCGGGACTGGGAGCAGGCCGAGGAGATTATCGCACACTACAGCGATGGCGAGGCGATTGGTCGGCTCTCGTCGAACCTGCCTGCCCCAGGCGTTACCGGCAATATCGAGGCGATGTGCCTCTACGCGGGCCAGAGCGTGGGGCTAAGCCGAGAAATTCTGCCCGCCGCCCAGCTTGTTGCACAGCTCAGCGAAGAAACCCACACGGCGGTCTGCAACCTTTGGAGACGTCAGGGTACAATATCGTAGGAGTTTTTCAGAATGGCTCGACTATCACCGTGGGTTTTTGCGGGTATTGGCTGTCTAGGTGTGGTGGCTTTAGGCGTGGTGTCTATCGGTGGCATTGGGCTCATGGTTGCCAAAAACATGAAAGAGGAAATAGCCAAGCCGATTGATAAAGCTGCCGTCTTGCACGACCTCAATGTGCCAATTCATCCCAAGGCAACCCTGGATGAGATCACGACTCGCTCTCTGCGTGCGGGAATGGTCTCTATGGCCCGGATGACAAACCTTAAGATGGCAGCGGCGGCCTTTCAGCTTGGTGCACCTGCGGATGAGGTGCTCTCTTGGTATGAGAAAGAGCTGGAAAAGCGGGGCTACCAGAAAAAATCTGCGGATAAAGAGCAGTCGCTGCGCTATGAGCAGAAAGACAGCACGATTTTAATCAGCGTCACAAAGTCAGGCTCGCTGACTATCACGCGCATGAGAACGCCGGGTAAGTAGTGTATCGTTTATTTTGTTTTAAGGAGTCGTCATTATGAGTTTTGATCTAGGAAAAGACACATCGTTTAACCCACCGCCGCCGCCCAAGCGCCGGATGTCCCCGTGGGCGATTACGGGCATTGGCTGTCTCGTGCTGCTGGTTGGGGGAGCCGTCGGGATTGGGGTGCTGGTCTCGAAGGCTACCAATGCGATGAAAGAGGAGATGAAAAAGCCCGTCAATAAAGAGCAAGCGTTGGCAGATCTTGAGGATACTCCGATCTACTCAAAGGCGCAGTTTGATGAGATGGGAACCCGGATGGGACGCGCAGGAATGAGCCTTGGGCGACAGTTTATCCCGGCGGAGAAAACGGCGATTGTCGGCTTCCGTACCGAAGATTCTGCGAGCACGGTCTATGCCTGGTACGACGAGAAAATGGCGACCCTAGGCTTTCGTCCCGAAGAGGGTGGGCGCGGTGCACAGCGTGGAGGCCATGCGTTTCGGAAGGGCAACGACATGGTGATGGTGCAGATGAACAAGGCTAAGGGCGAGTGGAATAGCCTGATCCTGATGCGCTTCTACAACGTCAAGAAGAAGTAGGGCACCTAGCGCCGAACCATCTCCTCTAGGGCCGTCACGTAGGCTTCAAAAGCGCGGCGGCCCGAGTCGGTGGGGAGATAGGTGGTGCGGGGCTTCTTGCCGTGGAACTCTTTGGTAACACGGACATAGCCGCTCTCTTCCAGCACCGTTAAGTGGGTAGAGAGGTTGCCATCCGAGACCCCCAGAGCGGCCTTGAGGAAGTTGAAGTCGCACTCTCCCGAGGCCATTAAACTCGACATGACGCCAAGGCGAACCTTCTGATGGATTACGTCATCTATTGCATCTAGTTTTCGAACTGCCGCCATTTTCTCTCTTATTTCCTCACTTACCAACCGTACTTCAGGCCCATCCACGCCCCATAGATAATATGAAAGCCCCCGAATGTTAGGGCCATCAGGGCACGTGGGCCGATCACAAAGTTGTCTGGTAGCAGGAGCGCAATCACGCCCGCCGCCAGAAACGCCCAGCCCATCACCGAGACTTCCCGCCGACTAAACATCCCGATCGCTAAAAGCGCTACGGCGTAGCAGAGAATCCACAGGCCGTAGAGATAGGTTCCCAGCGCCTCCGGGTGCAGCAGGTGAAACAGGGTAATCCCTACGCCTGCCAGCAGGCCGGGAGCCACGGCCCGTGCCAGGTGCACCCCGAGCGCCGAGAAGGCTTTCTTCCCCACACGTGCCGCTTTCCGCTTGGTCAAGAGTACGTCCGTGACAAACGCCAGCACGACAGTCGCTCCCCAGATCGCCACAAAGAGCAGCTTTTCCGACCAGGTTCCCAGGTTGGTGGGAGCAAAGATCGCCGCCGCTAGCGCATAGCAGCCCGCCAGGACACCCGAGAGCCCTGAGAGGGTCGAGTGCTTTGTCGAGCGCTCCATCGCCTGCCGGATGACGCGAAGGTGCTCCTCGGCCTCTCCAGCGCTGGTGACGATGCGAAAGATGGGGCTACCATCGGGGTGAAATTTTGTTTCTTTGCCTGGCAAAGCGCTTTTCCTCACTAGGGTACCGCAGGTTTAAGATGCTGTCAACTGAAGCAGGGCTTCTTCGGCGGCGGCTCGCTCTGCCGCACGGAGTGCTCTGCCGGTGCCCATGCCCAGAAGCTGCTCCTCACAGAGTACTTCAACGGAGACAGAGTCGGTCTCGGTCTCGGAGACGAGCTGGCGGTACTCGGGCTTCTTGCGGCCCTGTGCCTGGAGTGCCTCTTGTAGGCGGCTCTTGGGGTGCTTGGCGGCAGGGTTCTGCAAGACAAGCTGGAGCGGCTCGGCCAGTGTGGTCTGGACAAAGGCAAAGGCAGCGTACTCGCCACACTCCAGGTAGAGCGCCCCGACCACGGCCTCATACGCTCCCGAGAGCAGGCGGGTCTGCTGGGCGAGGCCCATCTTCTGGCCACCGGGATCGAGGCGGAGCAGCTCAGGCAGGCCGAGAGACTGCGCCACATCGGCCTGGGTCTCGCGGTCTACGACACTAGCGCGGGCGAGGGTGAGTGTGCCCTCAGCAGCATCGGGGAGCGCGTCCATGAGAATGCGGGCGACATAGGCACTGAGCAGGGCATCGCCCAGAAACTCCAGGCGCTCGTTGGAGTGGGGATGGGGAGCCGCCGAGCGGTGGGTCAGTGCCTGCGTGAGCAGCACACTCTCCGGGGCAAATCCCCACCGCTGGGCGAACGCGGTCACTTCAGCGCCGCCACGGCATCCGCGATCCGGGCAACGCCCTTCTCGATTGTGGCGCGGCTGGTGGCGTAGCTCAGGCGCATGTAGTCGTCGGCCCCGAAGCCCGAGCCGGGCACGACGGCGACTTTCTGCGTGGCAAGCAGGTAGTCCGCCACATCATCGCCGCTTGTGAGCGTCTTGCCCTCGGGTGTGATCTTGCCGTAGAGCTCGCTCACTTTCGGAAAGACATAGAACGCGCCCTCGGGCATCAGGCAGCTCAGGCCGTCAATGCTGTTGACTCCCGCGACAATGAGCTTTCTTCTTGCATCGAACTCGGTGCACCACTCTTGTAGAAAGCTCTGGTCGCCGGTGAGCGCGGCGAGGCCCGCCCACTGCGCGATACTGGTCGGGTTGCTCGTGCTCTGGTCTTGCAGGCGGTTCATTGCGCTGACATACTCCAGCTCCGCCGCGACATAGCCGAGGCGCCAGCCGGTCATGGAGTAGGCTTTGCTCATCCCATTGACCGTGAATGTCCGCTTCTTGATCTCCGGCCCTAGCGCCGCAATCGAGACAAACTCATTGTTATCGTAGACAATTTTCTCGTAGATCTCGTCGGAGATGACGAAGAAGTCGTGCTGAATGGCTAGCTCTGCTAGCGCCTCGATCGTGGCACGCGGCCACATCGCGCCGCTAGGGTTGCTGGGCGAGTTGAGGATCACGATCTTGGTCTTGGGGGTGATCGCGGCCTTGAGCTGCTCGACGGTAGGGGCAAAGTTGGTGGCATCGGTGGTCTGCAAAATCACCGGCGTCCCATCGGCGAGCTTGACCTGCTCGGGGTAGCTGACCCAGTAGGGCGCGGGAATCACCACTTCATCGCCCTCGCTGACCATGGCCTGGAAGATATTGTAGAGCGTGTGCTTGCCGCCGCAGGAGACAATCACATTGGCGGGAGCGTAGTCCAGGTTGTTATCGGTCTTGAGCTTCTCGGCGATGGCCTTGCGTAGCTCCGGGATGCCTGCCGAGGGCGTGTACTTGGTCTTGCCTTTGGCAAGCGCCTCGATGGCAGCGTCTTTGATGTGCTGCGGGGTGTCAAAGTCCGGCTCCCCGGCACCGAAGCCGAGGACATCGTGACCGTCCGCCTTGAGCTGGTTGGCTTTGGCGGTGATGGCGAGGGTGGGCGAGGGGGCGCAAGCAAGTGCGCGGGGGGAGAGGGGGGAAAGACGACTCATTTCATCTTGTAGTATAGCGCACTCTGCTGACCATCTCCCCTGGATGCTCGGCCATCTCCCCAAACCCCTCTTCCCAACGAGGAACGAGTGGCAGGGGGAAGAGGGGTTTGGGGAGATGGCCGAAGGGGATCACTCGCTCAGGAGGCGGGAGACGGCGGTAAGAAGCTCGGTGGGCTGGAAGGGTTTGGTGAGGTAGAGATCGGCCCCTTGGAGCAGGCCCTTCATCATGTCGCTATCCGAGTCGTGGGCGCTGAGCAAGACGACAGGGAGGTTCTGGAGCACTCTATCGGCGCGTACTAAGGCCACCAGCGCCAGGCCATCCAGCTCGGGCATCTCCACATCGGCGACGACGAGGTCAAAAGACTCTTGCATGAGCAGGCGCATGGCCTCGGCACCATTGGAGGCGGTCTCAATGGTGTAGCCTGCATTGCTCAGATTGGCATGCAAGATCCGTCGTATTTTTTCGTCGTCATCAACAACAAGGACGCGGAGGGCTTCGGGCGTAGTGGCTTCTGGCATATCGGTCTAGTTTACGCCAAAAAGGGGGGCTTGAACACCCCCCAAGAAGGCTATTAAATTATTCTCAATACTACCAGGCTAGGAGCGCAGGTCTTCAAACAAGACGGTCGAGAGGTAGCGCTCGGCGTTGCTGGCGACAATGACCACGATGCGCTTTCCGGCGTTTTCGGGGCGCTTGCCCACCTCAATGGCAGCGTGGATCGCCGCGCCCGACGAAATCCCCACCGCGAGTCCTTCTTCACGCATCACCCGGCGTGCCATGGCGACCGCTTCTTCGTTGGCGACCGGGAAGGTCTCGTCCACGACACTGGTGTGCAGGTTGTCCGGAACAAAGCCCGCCCCGATTCCCTGGATTTTATGCGGCGCGGGGGCGAGTGTCTCGCCCGCAAGGGTCTGATGGATCACCTGCGAGGCCGTCGGCTCCACCGCTACCGTGGTAAAGCTGGGCTTACGTGCCTTGATCACCTCCGCGACTCCCGTCAGAGTTCCGCCCGTGCCCACGCCGGAGACCAGAATGTCTACCGTGCCGTCGGTGTCTCTCCAGATCTCCTCGGCGGTGGTGCGCCGGTGAATATCTGGGTTGGCGGGGTTCTCAAACTGCTGGGGAATAAAATACTTCTCCGGGTCTTGCGCCGCGATCTCATTGGCTTTCTTAATCGCACCGGTCATCCCGATTCCGTAGCTGGGGGGCACCAGCTCCAGAGTCGCGCCGTAGCCCTTAAGGAGCAAGCGGCGCTCCATGGACATCGTCTCGGGCATCACCAAGATAATCTCGTAGCCCTTGGCCGCCGCCACAAACGCCAGCGCGATTCCCGTGTTGCCACTGGTCGGCTCGACAATCACATTTCTGCCCGGCGCGATCCGGCCCGCTTTCTCCGCTGCCTCGATCATGTTGACCCCGATACGGTCTTTTACGGAGAGGCCTGGGTTGAGATACTCCAGCTTGACAATAATCTCGGCGACAGAGCCCTCGGTGACGCGGTTGAGGCGCACGAGCGGGGTGTTGCCAATCAGCTCAGTGGGATTGTTGTAGATTTTCATAGTTTTTCCTATTGCTTAGATATGCATGGCTAAGAAGCCATCGCGGGTTGCGGTGCGGCGCTCTAAAAGCTCGGCGATGGTGACCGTCTCCACGACAGAGAGCAGGGCCGCGCGAAGCTCACGCCAGACCCCCCGTACCACTTGCACCTCGGGGATCGCACCCAGAGACTCGGGCTCTTCGGGCGTGCCCTGGATCAGCTCGTGGGGGATCAGCGGCCCGGAGAGCGCCCGCAGCACCGCTCCCACAGTTACCCGATCGGGAGTATCCGCTAAAACGTAGCCGCCGCCTGCTCCACGAATCGAGCGCACGACTTCCGCGCGGCGTAGCGACGCCAGAAGCTGCTCCAGAAACGGCTCGGGGATTTGCTGACGTGCCGCGATCTCACGTGCCTGCACCGGTGAAGCATTTCCCTGTGCGGCCAGATCTAAAACGGCTCGTAGGCCATAGTCTTCTTTAGAGGTAAAGGTCATAATTTTGACTAATTCTAGTAAATTGATCGGATTTATACTATCCTAAAACTCCGCATTTGGCAAGGTACAATAGCCACCGTGCTCAAGATTCACTGTATCTCTGACTTTGCGCAGCTTGAAAATCACTGGAAGAGGCTGGCGGCAGCAGGCAATGCCACCGTCTTTCAAACCTGGGAGTGGAGTGCCGCTTGGTGGCGTCATAATCAGCGCGGCAAGAAGCTCATGGCGCTACTTTGTGAGGAGACAGGCGAGCTTGGGGCGGGCGTGATCGGGCTGGCTCCGTTTTATCGTACCGCTGGGGTCTTGCGGCTTGTCGGAACCGGCGGCTCGGACTATCTCGATTTTCTCGCCCTGCCTGGCCATGAGACCGGTGTCGCGATCATGGTGGCGGAGTGGCTCCAGAGCAATCCCTACCGCTGGCTCTGGGCGGATCTTCAGCAGATTGCGCCGGGAAGCACCGCCCGGCACCTGACAGGAACCCAGCAGTGGCCGGGGGAGACTTGTCCCTATCTGCCGCTCCCGACAACCTACGGAGCCTTCCTGCAAACGCGCAATAAAAAGCTGCGCCAGAATATCGGCTACTACGAGCGCTCGATGGAAAAGCAGCACGCGCTGGAGATTCGCCTCGCCTCACACAAGTCTTTTAAAGCGGACATACGGGCGTTTTTTGAGCTCCACCAGCTCCGCTGGCGGGGGCGCTGGATGCCAGGGGCCTTTGCCTCACAGGCCGCACGCGCTTTTCATACGGAGGCTGCGTGGGCGCTTCTGGAGTCCGGGAACCTGCGCCTGCACACGCTCCGGCTGGATGGCAAAGCGGTGGCGTCTCTCTACTGTTTTCATAAAGCCCGCACCACCTACTACTACCTCAGCGGCTTCGATCCTAAAGTATCCAAGCTCTCGCCGGGAACTGTCCTAACGGCCAACGCGATCCAGCATGCTATTGAGGCGGATAGTGCCACGACCTTTGACTTTCTCCGCGGCGACGAAGGCTATAAGTACAAGTGGGGAGCGCAAGACCGCTACAACAAGCGCCTCTCCCTGGCGCAGCCGGGCCAGCCTCTCTCACAGCTCCTGGCAACCTCGGGGCGTCTTGCGCTGTCTTTGGAGCTAAAGCTCAAGCACGCGATGCACGCTCGCCAGGGCGGGGTGCACTCCCCGGCAGGCAAAGAAAAATCCCCCGAAAAAACGGAGCAAAGGCAAGGAAATGAAGTTTTTTAGTGCCCTCATGCGCTGGTTGTTTTTTCTCGCGCTCACGGCGGCGCTTGCCTGGAACATCTGGCAGGTACGCCAGCTTCGCACGGAAGTCAACCAGCTAAAAGCCGCGCGGGGTAAGGCGGGCGGAGGAAGTGTATCCGATAAGCCAACCTTGACAAACTCGCTTGCGCTCCTCAAGGCATCGAAAGCGCACGCGGAGAAAGCCCAGGTGCTTCTCAAGGCCAAGAAGCTCGAAGAAGCTGCCAAAGAGACGAAGCTTGCCGCAGAGACGGCGCAAAAAGCCTATGCCGGTGCGCAGAACTCCGACCCACTCGGGGAGCTACAAAGTACGGTACAATCCCTATCAAAGCAGGTTGGTTCCCTCTGGGAGACCGAGAAAAAGAAAGAACCAAAAAAACCATGAACACGCAAAAATGGGGGAGTGGCTCGCTGGTTATACTGGCACTCGCCGGAGTGGGCTGTAAAGGAGGGCTCCCCTCTAAGCAAAAAGAGGTTGAACTCGGTCAGCAGTTCGCGCAGGAGTACGAGCAGAAGCTCCCCGATGGCCCGATTGTCACTCGTGGCCCAGAGTACGAGCGGGTTCAGCGCGTCGCTGCTAAGCTTCTCCCCCTCGCCCGAAAAGACTGGGATGTTCCCTACACGGTTAAGGTGATCCAGTCCGACCAGATCAATGCCTTTGCTGTGCCCGGCGGCCCCATTTACTTTTATACGGGCCTGATCAAGCTGGCAGCCAATGATGATGAGCTTGCATCGGTGCTGGGTCATGAAATTGCGCATATCACGAAGCGTCACTCCGTGAAGCAGATGAAGAAAAGCCAGGACATGATGATTGGGCTGGCCGCTATAGATGTGCTCATCAAAGGTGGCAATACCGTCAAAGGTGCGGCGGAGATCGCGGCGGGGCTTCAGCAGATGAAGTTCTCCCGAGGCGATGAGAATCAGGCGGATGAGTTTGGTTTTAAGTACTTAGTGAACATGAACTATAACTCGGATGCGATGGCGAGCTTCTTCACCAAGATGGGGGAGAAAACGGGAGGAAATGGGGGAGGCAGGCTCGGCGATTTTCTTTCATCGCACCCGATGACCAACAAGCGTGTTGAGGCTGCAACCAAGCGCTCCACCGACTTCAAAAAAGGAAACTACAAGGCTCCGTGAAGGGTTTCCTGAAACTGTGAGGGTTATCGCTGTGGTTCCGGCCTACAACGAAGGTCGTCGCATCGTGCCCGTTCTGGATACGCTGGCTGCTGCGCCTTCCGTAGATGCGATCGTGGCGGTCGACGATGGCTCCCGTGACGATACATTTGCGGTGGCGAGTCAGCACCCTGCGGTGGCGACGGGCAAGCTACGGGTCGTTCAGCAGAACCCCAACCAGGGCAAAGGGGCGGCCATGCAGCGTGGTGCGGATGAGGCCGAGGGAGCGGATATTCTTCTGTTTCTGGATGCCGATCTCACCGGGCTTACCGTCGAGCACGTCGAGCGCCTGCTTGCCCCTGTGCGGAGCGGCGAGAAAGTCATGGCGCTGGGAGTCTTTCGGGGCGGCAACTTCTGGACCACGCTGGCCCAGATCCTCGCTCCCAATATCTCCGGCCAGCGTGCCATCCGCCGCGATGTCTTTCTCAATGTCCCCTGCCTCGCCGATGCCCGCTACGGAGTCGAGCTAGCGATCACCAGCTTTGTGATGGGGGAAGGCCTCCCCATGACCGATGTCGTCTTGAAAGATGTCTCCCACCCCACCAAAGAGCGGAAACTGGGCCTCCTGCCGGGCGTTGTTGCCCGGTGCCGAATGTACCAGCAGATGATGCCGTTTTTACTGCGCCGCTACAATCCCAAGCGAAAGCGAAAGCCCTAAGGCGAAAATAATACTATGAGCAAATCTCTTCGTGACGATCTTTTGAGCCTTTTGGCATTGCAGGTAGTAGACTCCCAGATTGAGAAAGCCAAGGCGACTCTGGCGGCGACAGACAATGGTGCGGCGGCCTTAGGGGCTTACAACACCAAAAAGAAAGAGGCGGAGGCGCTACGGGCACTGGCGATAAAAGCCCAATCGGAGCAGAAAGATACAGAGCTGAAGCTGGAGACGATTGAGACCAAGCGTAAGCATGAGGAGAAGCGCCTCTATAGCGGGAGTGTGACGGGCTCACGGGAGCTGGAGAATCTGCAAAAAGAGCTGGACATGCTGGTGCGGCAGAAAGATGCTGCAGAAGAAAATGTCCTTCTTGCGATGGATGCCGCCGCCGAAGCTGTCTCGCTCGCGGAGACGGCAGAGAAAGAGCAGCTGCTTCAGGCGAGCCGGTTTAAAAAAGTGCGTGCCCACTACGAAGCCCGGCACAAAGAGCTGACGGCAGAGATCGAGAGCCTGAAAGCGCCACGGATTGCCGCCGTGGCCGAGGTCAGCAGTGCGGAGCTTCTCACACGCTACGACAATATCCGGGGCAAAAAACAAGGAGTCGGCTGCGCTCCGGTGGGCAGCGACGATGCCTGTGGGGCCTGTCACACGCGCATCAATACACAGGCTGCAGACGCAGGACGGCGTGGGGAGAGTATCGTCTTTTGTGAGCACTGTGGCCGCATTCTCACTCCGGCCCACTAGTTGCAAGGTGCTAAACTCGGGAGCGGATCATGCGACAAAATGCGGCTTTTCGAGTAGGGGTACTGGCTTTATTGGGAGCACTAGCGGGGTGTTCTGGGGCAGGGAGTGGGGGGCCAGCGACGGCAACCGCACTCTCTGTGCCGACCACGCGCTTTGAGCCCAACTATCTCGACACGCTTGACGAGGGACGGCAGTGGTCACGCTTTGCACTGCGCTACCAGCTCCGCTCGTCCTCGGGCCGCGACTTGGCACCGCTTATGGAGGCTGGTCTGAGCGCTTGGGCTCCGCACTACGACGGGATTTTTACTTTTACGGCCACAACAGACAGCAGCTACGAGCTCTCTGTGGAGACGGTTCCCGAGGGCTCGCTAGGCAGCTCTACGATAGGACTGACAACCGTCACCTACCGCACCAGCGACTCCGGGATTATCCGTGCACAGATCAAAGTGGATGAAAACCTAGACGAGGAGCTAATGGTCCAAGTTCTCGCGCACGAGCTCGGGCACGCGATTGGCTTGGATGGCCATAGCCTGGATAGAGCGGATCTGATGTTTCCTCGTGCCCACTTGCCGCTTGTGGTGACAGAGCGGGATCGCAATACGTTCTTGACCCTCTACTCAAATTTACTCGCGGGCCGTGGGCGAGCACTCTCGCCAAAGCAAAACGACGGCAGTGAGCAAGTCACCACCGTCGTCTGTTCGTTTCCGAAGCGAGACTAGTTGCGTCCGCCGGGGCCACCAGGCCCACCAGGCCCACCAGGCATGCCTTCAGGGCGTGGTAGAGTCGCCTTTGCCATCAGCTTGAGGCCATCTACCGAGTACTGCAGAAGCTGATCGCCACGCAGGATATAGACGTACTTATCGGTAGCCGCAATGCTTGCGCCCCCGCCGCCCATCATCCCCATCATGCCGCCCATACCCCCTGGTCGTCCCTGTCCACCACCGGGGCCGCCAAAGCCACCACCGCCGGGAGGCCCTCCCTGACCGCCAAAGCCACCCTGGCCGCCGCCAGGAGGGCCACCGAAGCCGCCTTGGCCACCACCAAAACCACCCTGAGGCGGCTGAGGAAGCTCCTGCGCAACCAAAGTATTACTCGTGTCCTTGGCTTTTTGGGCGTTTGCCTGCTGCATCGTCGCCGCAAAACCGACTGTCAGCGCGGCTCCTAAAGCCATCCCGCCAACTACATTCCATCGTGCTCGTGTCATTGTCGAATCCTCCGTGATCTCTAGTATGAAAGACAAACGTGAAGAAGTCCTGAAGAAGTTTAGGTTTCCAAATACTTGACAGAGTAGAGACGGCGCGATAGAATCTCTCTCGCCTGCTAGTCAGGCAGTCCCTCAATTGCCTAGGTGGCGGAATTGGCAGACGCGCATGGTTGAGGGCCATGTCCCGCAAGGGGTAAGGGTTCAAGTCCCTTCTTGGGCATAAAAAAACGCAGAGGCTCCTCGTAACATTCGAGGGGCCTCTTGCGTTTTAATAGGGAGACTCAGGTATCATAAACTGTCTCTAAAGAACTGTTGAGGAGTTTTTCATTGAATCGCACGTTGCCCCTGTCAGCGCTGGTTTTGACGCTGATGCTCACCCCCGCTGTCCCGACGATGGCGCAGCCACCCGCCTCTCCTGCCGCTAGCCCCGCTCAGCCTCCTGCCGCTGCCCAGAAGGTGCTTTTTGTCAATAGAGCCCAGCAAAATCAAGTCAAGAAGATCAATGCAACCGCAACGTTTTCACTAGATGGTCCTGGGGGGCAGAAGCTCACGCTGGATGTGAAAGAGCTGGATCGGATCAACTACACCGGCGTGGCCGCCAGTGGAGAGATCACCTACGAGAGCCGTACCGAGTCGCTCCAGCAGTTTATCAACGGTCAAAAAGGCCCCGATGATCCTGATGTGGGAAAAGATGTTGATACGTTCACCATCAAGCCGGATGGCACGCTCGTCAGCTATAAAAGCTCCAAGACCGAAAAAGACGAAGATCATAGCGATGAGCGCCTCTATGTGGCGACATCCATTGCCTTCCCTGACAAGCCTGTTGCGGTGGGAGAGAAATGGACACGGGAGTTTAAGGCGAGCTCCACGTATGGGCTGATTGAGGCCAAGGGTGAGTACGAGCTCCAGGCACTGGAAGAAAAAAATGGCACGCTGTGTGCTCGGATCGGGGTGTCGTACACCGAGAACTCCGGCAAGAACCCCATCACGACCAAGGGGCTTATCTGGATCGAGATCGGTAGCGGCGATGATGTGGCCTCCGATATCGTGGTCGCCAACATTCCCTTCGGGGAGGGTGAGGTGGTGACGGCCAGCTTCAAGTCCAATCGCGACAGTGGCGGCCCACTCCCCGCCGACGAAGTGAAGAAGCTACAGGTGGGCCTGAAAGCCGAGCAGAGCAGCATTAAGGCGCAGTCCCCCAAAGTCGAGCCGCCCAAGGCCAAGACCATTGACGAGACGGTGAAGGACTTCGACAAGCTTCCTGGCGTGGTGACTCTCTGGCGAAAGCGTGAGGAAAGTGGCAAGGACACGATCTACGCTGAGGTGCGCGAAGACCAGCTTGATAAGCTCCTGCTGCTTCAGGCGACTTTTAGCACCGGTGATTCCAGCCACGCCGTTGCGGGCGATCCGATCAGCGACTTTGTCTTCCAGCTTACCAAGAGCCCCGATGACAAGATCTATCTCGCCGTGCCCAATACCAACTACATTGGGGCTCAGGATGCCGCGACAGCGCTTGCTCTGAAGCGCTCGATGCCGCCGATGTCTTTTCTCCAGACCTTTAAGATCGAGGCCAAGCAGTCTGATCGCAAGAGCCTTCTCATTGACTTGTCCGAGTTCTTCAAGAGTGATTTCTTGGGAATTGGCTTTGCGTTCTCTGGCGCATCTCCTATTCCTGGACTGCTGGCAGGGCCCGCGGGCGGTGGCATGGGGCTAGATCGTGAGAAAACTTATGTCCTCTCGGTGAAGAACTTCCCGGAGAACTTAGTGGTCACGAGCCAGTACCACTTTGTGCGCGGTCTCTCGCCATTGCTGGTAAACACGCCGACCCTGGGAGACCCCCGAAGCGCTCCTGTCCAAGTGACGTTTAACCTCTCCGCACTCCCCGTGGACAACGGCTATATCCCCCGACTCTACGACCCGCGCATCGGCTACTTTACGGCAGACAACCAGACCCTGGAGCGCGATGATAAGCTGGATCAGACCCAGCGCTTTATCACCCGCTGGGATCTGCGCAAGAAGAACCCGGAGGTCGCTGTCTCTGAGCCGGTCAAGCCTATTGTCTTCTGGCTGGACAACGCTATCCCCGAGCAGTATCGTCCGACCTTCCGTGCCGCGCTTCTCTCGTGGAACCCGACTCTGGAGAAAGCCGGCTTCAAAGACGCCATCCAGGTGAAGCAGATGCCCGATAAGCCCACCGACGAAGAAGTCAAGAAGGGGCTGGTGCCAACGGACACCGCCGACATGCGCTTCAATGTGATTCGCTGGGTTCTCTCTCCCAACCCCGCCGATGCCTATGCCATCGCGCAGGCTCGTCATAACCCGCTTACCGGGCAGATTCTCAGTGCCAGTATCACGGTGGATGCGGGAATGGCGCAGGTTACCAAAGTGGAGTACAAAGACTCCGTCGCCCCTGAGCAAGCCTTCACCCGAATCGCGGAGTATGAGAAGCGCGAGGAAGAAGAGAAAGCACACGGACACCGACACGACAGCAAGCTCCGCTGTGAGTACGGCAAGCTGGCAAAGACCAATGCCTGGTTTGGCTTCCTCGCGGTCAATGTCCTCGCCGAGGGAAAGATCAGCCAGAAAGACTATGTCACACAGTTCCTTCATGAGGTAGTCGCACACGAGTTTGGCCATATTCTGGGGCTGCGGCATAACTTTGTCGCCTCCACTCAGTACACGCTGGCTCAGCTTGGCAATCCCAAAGTGGTTCCGTTTGGCAAGACGGTGACGGCATCTTTGATGGACTACACGCCCTTCAATATCGCCGCGCTAAAATCGCCGGGCGTTCCGTTCTGGTCGCTGAGCCCGGGAATCTATGACCAGTGGGCGCTTCAGTACGGCTACATGCCTGCTCCTGCGGCGCGTACACCCAGCGACGAGCTGCCCATGCTCAAGCAGATTGCAAGGCGCAGTGGAGAGCCCGGCCTGCTCTACATGACCGATGGGGAGGCCGATATCTTCGACCCCACGATCACGCGCTTTGATAGCTCCGCAAACCCACTTGACTACTGGGAGCGGGTCATGCAGACCGCGCAGGAGATGATGGGGAAGCTCGATAAGCGTGTCAAGCCCGGCGAGAGCTATCTGGAGTTTTCCCGGCAAGTTCAGGTGGTCTTGGACATGCTCTCGCAAGGCTCCGGGCAGGCGAGCCGCTACATTGGGGCACAGCAAGTCCGCCGAAGCTTCAAGGGGGATGCAGGCGAGAAGCCAAACCTCAAGCCAGTAGACGGTGCGCAGCAGAAGCGTGCTCTGGAGCTGATTGCCAAGTATATCTTGGCACCAGGAGCCCTAAAGCTGCCCCCTGGCTACCTCGAAAAGCTTACGATGGACCTGTCCGCGCCCGAGTCGCGCCCCTCCGAGTATTTCGTGGGAGACTACATTGCCAACCTTCAGAAAGCCGTCGTACGGCGCATGCTCTCGACGACCACGCTGTCGAAAGTGGCGAGCAATGAGTATAAAACGGCAGACCCGACGAAGGCACTGACCCTCCCGACCCTCTTCAAGACGGTCTCGGATGCGGTCTGGAGCGAGCTGGTCACTAAGTCTAACGTCGGTTTCTCGCGGCGGCACCTCCAGCGTCAGCACATCGAGTCGCTGATTGGCCTCGCCAGTGGCACCGGCACCGATGATAGCCGAATGCTGGCTTCCGCGCAGCTCAAGATGCTCCGGGAGAAGCTCAAGGCCGCGCAGAGTATTACATCGCTGGATGAGTACACCCGCCTGCACTACACCGATCTGGCGGAAAAAGTCCAGCGCCAGCTCGAGGCAAAGGTCAATATCAGCGGCGGCGGCGGTGGGGGCATGGGCTTCCTCTTTGGCCGCCCTGGAAAGTGACCTCGCCTCCTTCCCCCCCTGCCCCCGCCCAGCGGGGGGGAGTTCTTCTGTTACTCGGAACTCTTGCACTCTTCTTCGATGTGATCTTTCGAGGACGGGTCTTTTTCTACGGAGATCTCGCGCTCTATTTTATTCCCGAGCTAGCGTTCCTGCGCGACGAGCTTCTGGCAGGGCGCATCCCGCTCTGGAACCCGTATGTCAACTGTGGCCAGCCCTTTGTGGGAAACCCTCAGGCCTGGCCGCTCTATCCGTCGACGCTTCTGCTTCTGCTCTTCTCCGCGGAACGCACTGTCGCGCTCTCGACGGCGCTTCATGTGCTCTGGGCGGGCTGGGGAATGCAGGCGTTTTTGCGGACGCGCTCCCTGGGGCCCGTGGCGGCGGCACTGGGCGCGGTTGCCTTTGCTTTTGGCGGGGCCTTTGTCTCGAAAGCACAGTTCCCCAACATGCTTCAGGCAATGAGCTGGCTTCCGTGGCTGCTCTGGGGAGCTGAGCGGGTGCTGGCGAAAAACGCGCTGGGGCGTGTGGCAGCTCTTGGGGTGTGTGTCGGGCTGGCGCTGCTGGCGGCACATGCACAAGTGACTCTGATGCAGCTCTACCTGGCCGTGGCATGGGTGATTTTCCGTCTTGTGAGCTTGCCTCGTCGTGAGCGTCTTGGCGTTTTTGGTGCCCTCGCCTTGGCGGCTCTGCTGGGGCTTGGTCTGGCACTGGCACAGCTCCTGCCCGTGATTGAGTACGCAGGCACCTCCACGCGTCCGCACCTGGGGCTCCGTGAGGCGAACCGTTTCTATCTACCCTGGAAAGAGCTGCGGTTGCTGGTTGCACCCAACTCCTTTGGCAACCCCGCGATGTCCGGGGGCTGGTTCGGAAAAGGCAACTTCTGGGAGCCGTGCTGCTACCTCGGACTGATCCCGCTCGTGCTGGCCTTTTGTGGCCGTGGGAGCCGTGAGCGGACATTTTGGATTGGGGCAGCCTTTCTGTGTTTCTGGCTGGCACTCGGGCGTTCTGCGGGGCTGTTCACCCTGGCGTTTTACGTCTTGCCCGGTGTCAAGCAGTTCCACGATCCGGCACGCTGGCTCTATCTGGGAACCTTTGCGCTTGCCGTGCTGGCCGCACAGGGACTGGAGCGGGTGCGTGTCAAAGAGCCGGTCAAGTGGGCTCTGGTGCTGCTCGCAATCGCTGATACGGTTTTCTTTGCGCGGACACTTCACCCAACCTGCGATCCTGCCGAGCTGTCGGGGATTGCCCAAGCGCCACCGCCGCTTGCAGGGCGTGTCTTTCACCTGCGGCCCTACGAAGCCTGGAAGTATATCGCGCCCTACAAGCACTACCGTGAGGTCTCGCTGACGAAGCTCTTTGCGCAGCCCACGCCCAATATGCTGCTCGGGAGCCACACGCGGCAGGCGGGTGGCTACGAGCCCGTTGCCCGGCGGGACGTGACCAACGCGCTCAAGGCACTGGGCGAGCTCCCGGAGGAGCCCGCGAAGCTCACCAAGGCCCAGCAAGAGCAGCTCGAAGCACTGGGGATTGAGCGTGTGGTGGGCATAAAGAGTGAGTACGCTCTGACACAGCCCGCACCTTTAGCCACAGGTGGGAGGCTTGTTGGTTCTCGTCCCGGCGAGTGGGTTCTCATCCCGGAAAGCCCCGAGCGTACCGAAGTCGTAGTCCGAGAGAGCTTTGCTTCCGGCTGGCGCGCTTGGGCGGATGGGACACCTCTGCGTATTGCGCCCACCCCGCCGATTTTTATGAGAGTTTCCGTACCACCGGGCACGAAACAGCTCGTTTTTCGCTACGAACCTCTTTCCTGGCGTGTGGGGGTGTTTCTTTCCGGGGGCACAGGGTGTATACTGGTGGCATTCATGATGGTCTCATTAAGGAAACGGGTGTGGCAGAGCTAACAATCCAAACAACAAACACGGGAGAGATCCCTGTGATGGGGCTGAGTGGTGAGCTAGATGCCTACCACGCGCCTCGGGTTAAGGCGGAGCTTGAAGGGCATCTGGCGGCGGGCAAGACGACCGTTATTGTGGACCTGAAGCGTGTCGCCTACATAGACTCAACGGGTCTAGGGGTGTTGGTGGCCGCACGGAAGCAGGTTCTCGAAGCAGGCGGAACGCTCCTGCTTATCATTCTGCCCGAGAGCGCGGTTCAGCGCACCTTCACCATCACCGGACTGCTGGGTATATTTTCCATTTTTGAAGAAGAAGCGGCTGCGCTGAGCGCGGCGGCAAGTTAGGCAAGTTAGGAAGGATAGCAAGATGCATAAATTTTCCCGAGCGTCGCTTCTCAAGGCGCTCATTCCCGGCCTGGTTCTCTCCCTGAACCTGGTGGGCTGTAAAGATCCCAATGCAAACAAAACCGGCGGCGACCCTGGTACCGGGGCGGCAACCACAGCGGCAGCTCAGGACACCAGCGGCGATACGATTAAAGTGGGGCAGTACGCCTCGCTAACGGGCGAGACCTCGACCTTTGGGGTGGAGTCCAATGCGGGCCTGACCTTTGCAATTGACGAGCTCAATGCGGCGGGGGGAATTGACGTTGGTGGCAAGAAGATGAAGGTCGAGGTGGAGACGCAGGACGACCAGAGCAAAGCCGATGAAGCCAAGACGGTCGCGGTCAAGTTCGCCTCGGATGCCAAAGTGGTGGCGGTGATTGGCGAGGTTGCCTCAAGCCGCTCCAAGACGGCGGCTCCTGAGTTCCAGCGCGCGGGTATCCCGATGATCTCACCTAGCTCCACCAACCCGGAAGTGACCAAAGTCGGAGACTTCATCTTCCGTGTGTGCTTTATTGACCCCTTCCAGGGCTTTGTGATGGCCAAGTTTGCCAGTGAAGAGCTCAAGCTCAAGAAAGTCGCTATCATGCGCGATCCCTCACAGGACTACTCGGTCGGGCTGGCCGATGTCTTCAAAGAGGAGTTTGCCAAGATGGGCGGGGCGATTGCGGTAGATGTTTCCTACAACGCAAAAGACTCCGACTTCCGCAGCCAGCTGGGCCAGATCAAGGCGGCAGGCGCAGATGGTATCTTCATTCCTGGCTACTACAACGAGGTTGGGACGATCGCACGGCAGGCGAAAGAGCTCGGCATTGAAGTGCCTCTCATGGGCGGCGATGGCTGGGACTCTGAGAAGCTGGTCGAGGGCGCAGGTGGCCCCGGAAAAGCGCTGGAAGGTGCCTACTTCTCCACCCACTACTCCAAAGACTCCAAGGAGCAAAAAGTCCAAGACTTTGTGAAGGCGTTTAGTGCGAAAAATGGCAAGGCTCCCGCAAGCCTCGTCGCACAGGGCTACGATGCGATGATGATCCTCGCCGATGCCATCAAGCGTGCGGGCTCGACAGAGCGCAAGAAAGTGCGCGATGCCCTCGCCCAGACCAAAGACTACGAGGCTGTCACGGGGAAAATCACCATTGATGCCGACCGCAACGCGACCAAGAGCGCGGTGGTTTTGCAGATCAAGGGTGCCGAGTTTGCCTACGTCAAGACGATCGCTCCTAATTAATCTTCCGTCCCACGTGAGCTAGCGCTTGCGTGGGACTTTGCCTTTTATGGATCAATTTCTTCAGAACACTATCAATGGTATCCAGCTCGGAAGTATCTATGTGCTGATCGCGCTGGGCTACACCATGGTCTACGGCGTCCTCCGACTCATTAACTTCGCCCATAGCGATGTTTTTATGGTTGGGGCCTATGTCGGCTACTTTGCTTCCCGCTGGCTAAAAGTCAAGCAGCAGGTGACTCTCTTGGGAGGACTGGTACAGCTCCTGCCTGTCCTGCTGATCTCGATGACAGTCTGTGTGGCGCTGGGCTTGCTGATCGAGCGCCTTGCCTACCGACCTCTGCGCCGTGCGCCGCGTCTCACGGCTCTGATCACGGCTATTGGAATCTCGCTCTTTCTGGAAGGGGCGGCTCAGCTTCCCTTTGTCTTTGGCGTAGACCCCAAGTTCTATCCCGAGATCCTTCCCAGTGGCCCGGAGGCGACCCTTCATGTGGGGCAGAACCTGACCATCTCCCAGAACCAGCTGGTTCTGGTGATTACGGCGTTTGTGCTCATGGCAATCCTCTGGTTTATCGTCCAGCGCACCAAGATGGGCAAGGCCATGCGCGCCGTCAGTCATGACTTTGATGCGGCAGCTCTCATGGGGATCAACACCGATGCGGTGATCTCGTTTACCTTTGGCCTTGGCGCTGCACTCGCCGCAGCGGGTGGCGTGCTCTTTGGTGCCCTGACCTTTAAGAGCATCCTGCCCTTGATGGGAGTGCAGATGGGCATCAAAGCCTTTGTCGCCGCCGTGGTCGGGGGGATTGGCTCGATTCCCGGTGCGATGCTCGGTGGGCTGCTCATGGGCCTCTCTGAGTCTTTCGTGAAAGGCGCACCGCATGTCAAGATCGGCTCCTACGACTTTGACCCGTCGCGCTGGGTAGATGCACTGGCCTTTGTGATTCTGATCGTGGTGCTCCTAGTTCGGCCTGCGGGGCTGCTGGGCAAGAACACGCCGGAGAAAGTCTAGCCATGCAGAAGAAGATCTTAACGCGTCTTGGCGGGAGCGCTGTGACCCTGATCGGGCTGCTCGCGGGCTCGATGCTCTTTCCGCTCTACCTTCAGGATGTGGTCTACCGCGTGGTGATGCTCTGTGGGATCGCGATCATCATGGCGGTCTCACTGAACCTGATCAATGGCTTCACAGGCCAGTTCTCGATTGGACATGCGGGTTTTCAAGCCGTGGGCGCCTATGTTGCGGCCTCGCTGACGGTCTACGGTCACGACAAGCTCTTTCCTTTTGTGCCAAAAAACGGGGACTTTTCCTCGCCGCTCTACTCCCTGCTCTCGGGTGGCCCCGCGATGCTGCTCTCGATGCTGGTGGGAGGGCTTGCGGCGGCGGGAATCGGCTATGTCGTCGGCCTGCCCAGCCTGCGCCTGCGCGGCGACTATCTGGCCATTGTGACACTCGGGTTTGGGGAGATTATCCGGGTCGTGGTGGAGAACCTCGATGTGGTCGGGGGGCCGCGTGGCTTCTCAGGCGACCTGAAGTCTGGAGTACAAGTCCCGGCGCTGACCAACTTTTTCTGGGTCTATGGCACGGTACTCGTGGTAATTCTGGTGGCGCGCAATCTACGTTTCTCGGTACATGGCCTGTCCTATCTCTCGGTACGCGAGGACGAGATCGCGGCGCAGGCGATGGGGGTCAATACAACCACGGTAAAAGTGAAAGCCTTCGTGCTGGGAGCGTTTTTCGCGGGAGTGGCAGGCGCACTCTTTGCGCACTATGAGCGGACAATTCTCATCACGTCGTTTGGCTTTGTTCGCTCGTTCGATTTTGTGACCATGGTGGTGCTGGGAGGGCTCGGCTCGATCACAGGCGCAGCACTTGCCGCGGTCGTCTTGACCGCGCTCCCCGAGGTTTTGCGCTACACACTAGGATCAGAGTCCACAAAATACCGTCTTGTTGTCTATGCACTGCTACTCGTGATTATGATGCTGGTGCGGCCACAGGGCATTTTTGGCAGAGGGGAGCTTTCCCTGAAGCGCTGGTTTGGAAAAAAACAGGAGGTTGAAACAGGTTGAATAAACCATTTGTTTCTGAGGTTGATAAGAAAAACCGTGTTGCGGTTTTTGTCGATTTTGAGAATATTAAGCGATCGGTAGACGATTTTTTTGAGAATGATCGTGTTGAGCTGAAGCTAGTCCTAGATGAGATTGCGCGGATGACACACGGGCGTATTGTTCTCAAGCGTGCCTATGCGGACTGGAGTGTTTTTCACGACTATCGCTCTGATTTATTGGATAATGCGGTTGAGCCCGTCCAAACATTTCCCCTGACTCAAAAAGGAAAAAATGGCTCCGATATTCGGATGGCAGTGGATGTGGTGGAGTTTGTCCTTCGGCAGCCCGAGGTCACGCATGTGGTCGTGATCTCGGGTGACGCGGGCTTTACGCCGCTGGTGGTAAAACTGCGCGAGCTAGGCCTCCAAGTGCTGGGAGTTGGGGTGCGGGCCAGCACGTCTAACTATCTGATCAAGGCATGCGACCGGTTTATCTTCTACGATGATCTGCGCGACATTCCAAGCACGGGTGCAAGCTCTGATCCCTCGGGACTACTGATGCGTGCCTTGACGGCGATGGGAAATCGCTCCGTGCCCGGCTCGGCGCTGAAGATCCAGATGCGTCGCCTTGATCCGCTCTTTGATGAGAGCCGTCTTGGCTTTAACTCGTTTCTGGAGTTCCTCCGAGCGAACCTGGAGCTCGTCGATGTCCACAAGCCGCCCGTTGGGGATGTGACTGTCGCGCCGCATGGCTCGCTCTCGCTTGAGGAAAAAGTGGCCTACACGCCGCCGTCCGCCTCAGACAAGATGCGCTTCTGGCTACGCGAGAATAACTTCCGCTACGTGGCCTGTGACGAGCGCCATCAGATTATCACGGCTCTCTACACCATCTTCCAGAATGCGGAAGTTGAGGGCAGGATCTCTCTCAAAGAGGCCAAAGACCGGCTCCATGCCTGGTTTGAGGAGCACCATCCGACCGTCTCCTGGGACTCGGTAAACTCGACGGTCTATCACTTGTTCTACACCTGGTGCTTTGACTTTGACCGGAGTGAGGAAGCGGAGAGCAAGCAGCTCTGGGATCGCCTGACGACGCTTCAGACCGATGTGCTGAGCGCCGATGACCTGATCGAAAAGACCGAGCAGGGGATCGCCCGCAAGCTCTGGGAGCGGGAGCGGGAAGAGATTGATGCGGACGCGCTCAATGCTTGGCTCTACGATGGTAACCCAGAGGCACTGGAAAGTGTCAAGGAGCTAATTGAGATCGTCTCCGCACCCGACTACACCACGGTGGGACGCGTCGGGGGCGGCTAAGCTAAGGAGTCGAGTCGCCGTATGAGCATCGCCAACCAGGCCTGGAGCTTCTGGAGAACCGTTAGTGAAGTCTCTCCTCGCGTCATCCGCGAGGAGATGACCCGCGACTACCGGCTGGCCCTCGTCGGCGATGAGGCGGATCGGGCTGCTTTTCGCCAGCTCTTACTGCCCGAGAGTGCCAGTCGTGTGGAGCGAGAAGACGGCGGGACTCGTCTCTTAGAGCTGCCCCGTGCCCCCGATGAAGGCACCTCGGCGGGCTGTGCGGCGACGTTCTATCTTGGAGCTACTGGTGAGCCCGTCGGGGTTCGTGGCCCCAATGGGCTGCCTTTTGTGGGCACACAGCAGCAAGCCCTGGAGTGGGTGGCACAGATGAAGCCCGATCTCTGTATCGCCTTTGCCCGGTATCTGCCGGGAATCCGTCCTATGGCCTGCAAGCGGCTGATGCTCCGGGCCAGTGAGACCAATGCGCGCTTTGCCTTTCTCTCGGCACTGCCAGGAATCTTGCCCGTAACCTTGCCTTTCTTGCCAGCATCGTCGGCGATGGATGTCTTGGTGCTGACCAAGAACCAGGCGATGCTGGTGATGCGTCTTGCTGCGGCACATGGCCATCCGCCGGGCTATACCAAGCAAGTTCGCGAGGTACTCGGAACGGTCGCAGGGGCGATGGGCTGGCGCTTGCTGGCCCGTGAGATTGTCGGGATGATTCCCGCCGGAATAGGGGTAGTCGCTAAGACGGCTATCGCCTACTCCGGCACGATCACGGTGGGAAAGGCTGCTCTTTTTTACTACCAGAAAGGCCGCCAGATGACCGCCGACGAGATCCGCCAGGTGCATAAAGAGAGCGAGGCGGCGGCGCAGTCACGGGCGGAGCAGCTTGTCAAGAGCCCTCCGAGCCCTGAGGAGCTGACGGAACTCTAGTCGGGCACGCTTTCTGCCAACGCTTTCGGAGATACTGCTAGGGCGCTAGCTGCCGAACTCCACCAGAAAGCGCGGGCAGATCTGCTGGGTATCGTAGACGATCATCTCGTTGTTGGCGACGGTGCACTTGCCGGCCTCTGCAAACGTCGAGTCGTAGCCATCTTTGCGTGGGTCAAGTGCGGAGTTTGCTCTCTGAGGGCGGAACACTTTGCCCATGGCGACATCGCAGAGGAACATGAAGCAGTGATTGTCGCTCTTACCGCGCCAGTAGCCATAGGCATAGTTCAGCGACTTGGTGCTCTGGTCCGAGAAGTAGATACCGTTTCCAAAGGCACGTCCACAGCAGTGTGATGCTGAGGCGGGAGCGATGACAAAGCCGCTACGCAGGATCGAGAGCAGGTTGCTGGCTTGCGTCCCATGCCAGAGCTCCTGCACGTTGCCGATTTTCTTGCTGTGCGCCTCAAACTTCTGGCTCATGGCGGCGATCTCGATCTTAAAGACTCGCTTTACGTCTAGGTGAGCGCAGGCATGCATCGCTTTTTGGGTGCTTTGGTACTTGCACCGGATGCGCTCGATCTCGTCTTGATCTGTGACCAGCTCCAGCCGCGCTTCAAAGAGCTTGGGAGCGGGGGCGGCCTCTTTTGTGCTGTCTTCGTCGGCCTTGAGGATGAGCGCCAGGCTGGCTTCCAGTGCATCGAGAATCCCGTTTTGCTTCTGGACAGCCTCGGTGTCGGGGAAGAGCACTTTGGGGTCGGGCTTGGCGCGTCCGATGTTCTGTGGGATGAGCATCAAGTAGTCGTTGAGGGTTGGGATGAAACATGCGTGGCTCCAGTCGCTCGCCGCCACAAACTGCCCGATGGTGCTGAGAAGCGCCCGTGCTTCGGTGAGGGCATCCTGGGTGACCACTCCGAGGGGCGTGGAGAACGTCCCCTGACTCTCGTCGTAGGTCATCGTGGTCGCTTCGAGAATCCGGTGGACATTGACCCGCGCCAGATACTGCACCAGCGCTTGCGTCTCCGGGGAGCTGGTGACGATCTGCTCGGCAGCGACTTTTGCCAGCGTCTCTCCCTGAAGGTTACTATTGCCCGCCGTATTGGCCAGCGTCTTTTGGGGCCGGTAGCCCTTGCCTTCTTTCTCGCGGCACTTGGCGTCTAGCTGGTACTCGCTATAGCTGGGAAAGACCTTGCGCTGCCCGTCTTCCCCGACCCGTCCCCAGTGCGTCTCACAGGAACCGTCGGAGAGGAGTTTGATGTTCCAGAACTTGTTGTTGTTGCCTTCAATATTGGTCAGTACATACCGTGCTTCTTTGACCACGCTTATCGTTGCCATGTCTCACTTCACCTTGCCTTTAATCTCTCGCCCCGTGGTGTGCGGCTTCACCAGAAGACTCCAGAAGTCAGTGCTTAGGCGGAAACTATTGGAGGTATTGTGAGGCGATCTCTTCTTGGCGAAAGGGGAAGCCACTCTTCACCGAATCAAGGCCTAGGCTCCCGGTGCCAACGGAGATCCACAGCGACGACCCAATCTCTCCGCGACGCTCCCCTTGCTTGCGTATTTTGGTTAGCTCCCTTGAGCTAGGAGAAACGCTTCGACGGTTTCTCGGTGGGGGAGTCCCGCACGGTTGCCGTAGCGCTGGATGCGAAGCGCGACGGTGGCTTGGGCGAAGTTGGCAGCTTGGATGGCGGGCATTCCGGTGGCGTGTGCCCAGGCAAATGCGCCGTGGAAGACATCGCCCGCGCCGCAGGTGTCTACGACGTTGGAGATCGGGAAGGCAGGGAGAAAAACCGGCTCGGGCTGCTCTTGCGTGGCGATCATGACCCCTTTCTCGGCAAGGGTGACACCGGCGACCTTGACGCCCGCCGCCAAAAATCCGCGCACTTGCTCAGCGGGGTTGTCGGCGTGCTGAGGGAACGCGCCTGCGCCGCCGCCTTTGCTGGCAAGCACCACATCACAGAGTGGGAAAAGCTGCTCGCGGCCCTCGCGCATCGTGCCCAGATCAAAGGAGACATGGCCGCCTGCCGCTTTCACGGTTTGTGCGGCATGCAGAGCGCCGTCTAGGTCACGGCCATCTATATGGAGGAGGCTGGCCTGGCGCAGAAGCTCGTCGTGAGCGGGGGTGAAGGTCATGTGGGGAAGCTCCTCGGCATAGTTTGCCAGTGTCCGGGAGCCATCACGCTCATCCAGGAGCACCAGAGAGCGGCTAGTGGTCACGCCCTCCACACGCTGAAAGTCCGAGGAGACGCCTTGCTCATCAAGACGGTGTGCCAGATCATCGGCATCACGATCGTCCCCGACCACTCCCAGATAGACACACGAGAGCCCCCCTAGCTTTGCCACCGCCGTCAGCGCCACAGGAACCGGTCCGCCCACTTGCTCGAAGTAGCGACTCGCACGCACCTTAGTGTCGCGCTCCCAAGCAGGCACCACCGCGACAAAGTCTTTATTGATCAGTCCAAAACCAACTACCATATCACTATTGTACCGAAGGGCGCAGGTCGAGCAGGGTCAGCTCCACACTGACTTTTCCGTTCCACTCATTGAGCTTGGGGCTATAGACAATGTCTACGCGCTCGCCGGGCTGCACACGCTCGGTCCAGTCGCCGGACTTGAAGCGCACGGCTTTGGTGGGCCACTGCCGTCCCGGAAGCTTGATCTGGAAGATCGCGGTGTTGTTGTCCTTGCCCACGCGCCGCGTCTCAGTGATAATGCCGCCGCAGGTGAGAAAGACGGGCTCTGGGTTATCACGGCCAAAGGGGGCAAGCGCCTGGAACGACTCTACCAGGCCCTGGTTTAGCAGGCGCGTATCGGGAAGCTCGGCATCTATCTCCAGAGTAATCGGCTCGGGCTCATCGCTGATCAGCCCCTCCGCGACCTCGTGAAGGCGCTGACGGAACGCATCCAGGTTTGCCGCTGCAACATTCACCCCCGCGCTGGCTGAGTGCCCCCCGTAGCGCCCGAGCAGATCTGCACAGCCGTGGAGCGCGTCCAGCAGGCTGAAGTTTCCGTAGGTGCGCCCGGAGCCGCCGTAGCTATCGGTTTTTTCGTCGTAGCTGAGAATCAGGGTGGGGCGGCGAAGCAGCTCAGCGATCCGCCCTGCGACAATTCCGACCAGGCCTTTGCCCCAGCGTGCCCGCGCCAGCACCAGCACCCGCCGGTCTTCGTGTGTCAGCGCCTCTGCGAGCGCTTCTTGCACCACCCGATCCGTCTCGGTGCGCCTGAGATCGTTGAGGGACTCGATCTGTGCGACAAGCTGCTCGGCTTCATCGGCATCTTTGGTGATCAGCAGCCGGTAGGCAAGATCGGCATCTTCCATGCGCCCAGCAGCATTGAGGCGTGGCCCGAGCTGAAAACCGATGCTCTCCGCCGTGAGGGGCTTGCCCTCCAGCCCGGCGCGTGCCAGAAGCAGCTTGATCCCGGTTTTCTTGCCCTGCGCCAAGGCTAAGAGCCCGTGCAGCACCAGAATTCGGTTCTCGCCTGCGAGCGTGCTGGCATCCGCGACCGTGCCCAGTGCGACCAAGTCCACAAAGTTGTGGCGGAAGGCTTGCAGGTGCTCGGGCTTGAGCCGCGCCGTGAGCGCGTCCAGCACTTTGAAAGCCACGCCTGCGCCACACAGATCCCGAAAGGCAAGCTCACCTGCATCTTCGCGGTAGGGATTGACAATGGCCACGGCATCCGGGAGAGTCGGGCCGGGCCGGTGGTGGTCGGTGACAATGACATCTATCCCCAGTGCGTTGGCATGGGCGACGGCCTCTAGAGCATTGACCCCACAGTCCGCCGTCATGATCAGGCCAGCCCCCAGCTCTTTGGCTTTATTGGCTCCGTAGACCTGGAAGTCATAGCCATCGGTGCGGCGGGGAACAAAGCCGACCACATTGGCTCCCAGACCGGTGAGGGCACGCAGGCAAAGCGCCGCACTGGTCACCCCGTCGGCGTCGTAGTCGCCATGCACAAAGATCTTCTCGCCCGTCTCAATCGCCCGCGCTAGCCGCGTAACGGCTTTGTCCACATCGGGCAGAACGTAGGGGTCGTGCAGGTCACTGAGATGCGGCGTGAGATACCGCTCGGCCTGCACCGTCTCCGTAATGCCCCGGTTGATCAGTAGGCGTGCGACCAGCGGCTCAACCTGAAGCGCCGCCGCGAGCGCCTGAACCTGCGCCTCATCAGGCACGGCAAGCCGCCAGTGGGCTTCAAGTAACGTTGGGGATGTCATAAAAAGCAAACTCCCGCCCTCCGAGCAAAGCCGGAAGGCGGGAGGGATTTATTTCTTACGCTTGGGGCCCTGTGCCCAGGCACCCGGTCGAGCAGGTGCATCGCTATCACCCGTGTCGGGCGTGGATGAGGGGAGTTCTTTACTGTCTCTGCTATCTTTGACCTCGGCTAGGCCCTGGCCCTTTTTCCCAAACTTGCGCTGCCAGTCAAAGACCAGCGGCGCGGCGTTGAAGATCGAGGAGTAGGTTCCCGAGAGGATCCCCACCAGAAGCGCGGCGTTCAGAGGTCGGATTACCGAGCCACCGAAGATGAGGAGCGCTAGCAGAGTGAGAACCACCGTACCACTGGTGAAGAGTGAGCGCGCAAAAGTCTCGTTGATCGAGTCGTCAATGAGATTTCCTAGATCGGCTTTCTCCCCTTTATGCTGGAGGTTCTCACGGATACGGTCGAAGATGATGATCGTGTCGTGAACGGAGAAACCAACCACGGTCAGTGCCGCCGTTAAGAACAGTGAGTCAATCTTCCAGTTGAGCAGCCAGCCTAAGAAACAGAAGACCCCAATGAGCACAGCGACATCGTGGAGCATGGCGATAATGGCCGCTACCCCAAACTTGATGCCGTTCTTGAAGCCGCCAATCGCGAATCGAAATGCGAGATAGACCACGATAAAGAGCGATGAGAGAACGATGGACGAGAGGGCGTTCTTGGTCAGCTCCTGGGAGATCGAGGCCCCGATCCGCTCAAAACCGCCCTTGGTGACACCGGGGAACTTGGCCTTGAGCTTCTCCACAAGGCTCTCGGCCTCACGGACGTTCATCTCTTGCTTGCCCGCTTCGGTCGGGACACGGAGCAGAACCGTGTTGTCACCGGCGATCTGCGCGGCAGCCTCTTTAAAGCCTGCCTCTGCCGCCGCGCTCTCGACTTCGGCGCGGGTGACGGTTTTATCGAACTTGAGGGTGAGCTCGGAGCCGCCCGTGAACTCGATTCCCTGCTTGAAGCCGCCCATCACCGCAAAGGCGATCCCAGGGACGATAATCGCCAGCGAGAGGAAGTACCAGCGGAAGCGGGTCGCGACGATCTTAAAGTGCGGTCGCCAGAGGTTATTGACCCCCCATGCCTCCATGTTTACGGTCTTGTTGTCCCCAACCAGCAGCAGTAAGAACGAGCGGGTGACCGTGATGGCCGTGAACATCGAGAGCGCGACACCGATCATGAGTGTCAGGGCGAAGCCACGGACGCTCCCATTGCCAAGCTGGTAGAGCAGCAAGCTGGTCACTGCCGTACACATGTTGGAGTCAAAGATCGCGGAAAACGCACGCTGGAAGCCCGTCGTGATCGCGATCTTGAGGTTCTTGCCTGCCTTCAGCTCCTCTTTGGTGCGCTCGAAAATCAGAATATTGGCATCCACCGCCATACCGACCGAGAGGATAAAGCCCGCGATTCCGGGGAGGGTGAACGTGACCGGGATGAGCACAAAGATCGCGTAGGTGAAGAGGGTGTAGAGCAAGAGCGCTCCGACCGCGACCACGCCGGGCAGGCGATAGACCCCGATCATAAACACCCCAACCAGCACGAGGGCGACCACACCGGCCAGCAGGCCGCTCTTGACCGCATCTTTGCCCAGGGTGGCTTCTAGGCTCTGCTGCTGGACGATATTAAGCGTCACGGGGAGCGCACCGCCATTGAGATAGTCAGAGAGCTGCTTGGCGTCTTTCAATGTCGCAAAGGGCTGGATCATCGCCTTGCCATCGGTGATGGGGTCGTTGATCTTGGGAGCCATCAGGATGCGGCCATCGAGGTAGATCATCAAGATCTCATCGGTGTGAGCCTTGGTGAAGGTCGCGAACTTCTCTTTTCCCTTAGGATTGAACTCCAGCTCGACAATGGCGTTGGTTCCATTGCCAAAGTTAGCACGGGCGCGGCCTGGGACAAGGTCTGAGCCATCGAGCTCCATGCGAGAAGCGGTCAGGAAGACATTGAACTGGGTGAGCTCATCGGAGAGGGCAGTGAGGGTCTTCAGGTCGCTGTCCTGCACCTTGACCGTCTCTAGGCCCGCGAACGAGCCGAGTGTATTGAGCGGCGCAGGCAGCGGCACGGGCTTGGCACCGGCACGCTCACCGGCATCCACGATGTCACGAAGTGCCTGGAGGATATGAAACGGGTCGCGGAAGGTCTTGTCGGTGGTCTTGTCCGTGATCTCGTAGCTCTCGCGGCTGCCATCGCCGGAGCGCTGAAAATCGTAGCGCCCGAGCTTGTTCTTCTCCGCCGTGTACCAGTCGGAGCTGTAGTAGAACTGAAGCTGGGCGGTCTTTTGGAGCTGATCCAGAATGTCTTTCTCGTTCTTGACGGCGGGAATCTCAACCACGAACTGCTTCTCGCCCTTGGGAGTGATCACGGGCTCGGCGACTCCATTGGAGTTGACACGGTTGTCGAGAGTCCGCAGCACCGAGGCGCGGGTTTCTTCATCCCACTTCTGGCCCTTGGGCAGCGTGTCAAGATTTGCCTCCAGCACCACGCGGGCACCGCCCTGGATGTCGAGCCCCAGCCTTGGGGACACTTTCTTTCCAAAGGCGCTATTGGGAGCCACAAGCGGCGCAAGGGTCACAGCGGCAGCCAGCAGGGCGAGGACGATAACAAGAAGAGCTAATTGTCTGGGTTTCAAAACATTTACCTTGTGCCCAAATTGACAGGCACCAAAGGCGCATTATACCAGATGATGCAAATAATGCGGGCTTGACAGTAGGATTGGACGGGGATACATTGTAATTACTATGGTGAAAACACGTCTCGTTAAGATTGGCAACTCTCAAGGTATCCGGATTCCCAAGCTCTTGCTGGAGCAAACTAAGCTCACGGATGATGTGGAGCTGACGGTGGAAGCGGGGCAGCTCATCGTGCGCGCCGCCCATCCTGTCCGCCACGGCTGGGACGCTCAGTTTCAGGCAATGGCAGAGGCAGGGGACGACGCTCTTCTCGACGGTGAGGCACTAGGACACACTCCCACAAACTGGGAGGCCGACGAATGGAGCTGGTAGTACGGCGCTTCGAGGTCTGGCTGGTGAACCTTGATCCGACTGTGGGCAGCGAGATTCAGAAAACCCGTCCCTGTCTCATCGTCTCCCCCGACGAGCTGAACCGCAATATCGCCACCGTGATCGTCGCCCCGATGACCACGCGTGGCAAGAACTACCCCACGCGCATCCCCTGCGAGTTCCAGGAAAAGTCTGGCCAAGTGGTCTTGGATCAGCTCCGCACCGTAGATAAAACCCGCCTCACGAAGCGCCTCGGCTCCCTCAGTGACGATGAACAACGCGCCGTCCTCCACGCCCTCGCCGAACTCTTCGCGGAGTGAGGTTCATGAGCGTCTCTTGCGCCACAGTATTGTGGCGCTTGTAGGGGATAGTTCCTATCCCCGAAGAGGAATCCGATAATCCTATTGGGGAGAGTGGTGGCACAAATGCGAGAATCAACAACGTATCAAGCGATCTTAAAAGAGGGTGAGGCCGAAGGACTCCGTAAAGGCGTTCTAGCAGGTGAGCGCAATGTCCTCATCCGTATGGCTTCCAAGCGTCTCGGCACTCCTAGCAACGATGCACTCAAGATGATAGAACTCGCCTCTGAGTACCAGATTCTCACTTGGGCAGAGTGGGTCTGGGAAGTCGAAACCTGGCCGGAGCTTTTGGTCAGCCGATAAACCTCTTTTACCAAATGTTCAACTAAAGCCGGAACACTCGTTGTTCCGGCTTCGTTGGGAGCGCTACTTTGGGGGGAGGGTCAGGATCACGGGGCCATTTTCGGTGACGGCGACAGTGTGTTCCCAGTGGCAGGCGATGGAGCCGTCGGCGGAGACGATGGTCCAAGGGTCTTCGTCAATGTGCGCGACGCCGTCTTTGCCAAAGACTACCATTGGCTCAACACAGAACGTCATCCCGACCTGGATCACGGTCTTGTCCGCGTCGCTGCCGACAAAGCAGGGGACGTCCAAGCCATCTTCGTGTGGCTCTCTTCCAATCCCATGCCCGACCAGCTCCCGCACCACGCTCATGCCGTTTTTCTCGACATGGCTCTGGATCGCCCAGGAGACATCGCGGATGGTGTTGCCCGCGATGGCTTTCTCGATCCCCAGATACATCGCCTCGCGGGTGACCTGGTTGATCTTCTTGGCCTTGGGCAGCACGCGCTTGCCCACAATCGTGCTGATGGTGGAGTCGGCGCACCAGCCGTCGAGCTCCGCTGTCATGTCCAGGCTCACCAGCTCGCCCTCGCGCAGCTTGCGCTTGCGGTTGGGCACGCCATGGATCACCTCATCGCCCACCGAGATGCAGCTATTGTGAAGATACACATCGTCGGTCCAGGGCGGCTTGTAGGCAAAGAGCGCCGACTTTGCTCCAAAGCGCTTGAGCACCTCGCCCGCCACATCGTCGAGCTCGCCGGTGGTGGTTTTTCCCGGCACGATAGCATCCCGCATCGCACGTAGTGCCGCCGCCAGCGCGATTCCTGTCGCACGCATTGCCTCGATCTCACCGGGCGTCTTGAGAGTCCACTTCTGAGCCACTATCTGTCCCATCCTCCATTAGCCGGATAAACGCATCTTCTAGGCTCAAGCGGGCCGGGGTAACGGCGTGAACTTGTGCGCCGACTGCCACCAAGGCCGCTACCAGGGCAGAGATTTCGTCCGTTGCCACCGTGAGCGTGTTTCCCCGCTGCAAGACAGCCCCAAATCTCCCCGCCGCCTGAAGCTGCGTCTCCGAAATGCCTTCCAACTCTACCACAACCGAGGCCGGTTGCGCCGTCAGCTCGGCGAGCGTGCCTTGTTTAAGAATCCGCCCGCGCCGGATAATCGCGATGAAGTCGCAGGTCGTCTCGACTTCCGAGAGTAAGTGCGAGTTGAGCAGCACTGTGACTCCCTCGGCCTTGAGCGAGAGAATCAGCTCGCGGACAATGCGCCGCCCAATCGGGTCCAGTGCGCTCGTCGGCTCATCCAAGATCACCAATTTGGGCTTGTGCAAGACCGCCTGCGCCAGCCCGACTCGCTGCTGCATGCCTTTGGAGAAGGCTTTGAGCGGTGTCTTGGCTTTCTCCGCAAGCCCCACGCGCTCCAGTGCCTCCGGAATGCGCGCCTTTCGCGTCTTGGCATCGAGGCCGTAGAGCCGCCCGTGCAAGTCCAAAAACTCCGTCGCGGTGAGAAACTCGTGGAACTGGAATTTTTCGGGGAGATAGCCAATCAAGCGCCGCGTGTTGCGATCCCCAATGGGCTTTCCCAGAATCGTCCCCGAGCCGCTGGTTGGGCGGACATTGCCAAGAAGCATCCCAATGGTCGTGGTCTTGCCCGCGCCATTTGGCCCCAGAAACCCAAAGACCGCGCCCTCTGGCACCACCAAGTCCAGCGCCTCGACAGCGGCCAAGGCCGCGCCAGGATAGATCTTGCGGAGCTTGTGGGTTTCTAGGGCAAGGTCATCAGGATAGGTTTTCGACATCGGCCAGATCCTGCATTCGCCCTGATGCTTGCTTGTTCTTTTTTAGATTTTCTAGGTCAATGAAAGGAAGCGTTAAGTCCCCGATTTGAATATCAATGTGGGAGGGGTAGCACGATTCAAAATCAATGCCCGAGAGCGAGTTTAGAATATCAATTCTATTGGGAGGATAGCCAAGCTGAACAATAGTATCTGGCTCCAGAAAATCTTCGGGTTTTAAATTGAGTGAGGAAAATCCAAACTCATTGAGAGCCTGAACTGTTTTTTGAGCATTCTGAGGATCAAGCCAGAGCCAGATATCAATGTCCTTGGTATAGCGTGGGTGACCATGCAAAGCGACTGCATAACCACCCACGATGAGATACCGAACCTGGTTATCGTTTAATGACTGTAAGAACTCTTTGAAGTCCTGACTGAGTGTCATTGTTGTGGTACTCGCATCGGATTTCTTCCAGAGCCGCTAGGCGTTTTTCATAGGATTGAGTCTGCCAGTACGCAAAGTCATTGCCTTGTTCTTTAAGACGGACTTTGCGTACTACCATTGCAATAGTACGTGGTGTGCTCATTGCGATTATTATACTGGCTAGCTGTCCAGCTCGCCGTCGGTGAGGCCGACGGGCAGGGCGGCGGGGCGCTCGACCGTGGTCTGCATGGCGTAGTGGGTGCTGCTCTCCGATGATGTGTGGAAGCCGATCATGGCCTCAAGCACATGGCAGGCAAGGTCACCTGAGCAGCGGTGCGCACGGCCTGTCTGGGCGGCAATCGCAATATCGGCGGCTCCGATTCCCCGGCTGTTCTCGCGGTAGCCATGAGTCAGCGCGATCTCTTCCCACTCTTCTTTGCCGCGCTTGAGCTTCACGGTGCCACCAAAGCCGTTCGGGTCGGGAACGGCGAGCGTGCCTTCGGTGCCGAAGATGACGATGGGGGAGAACGGGGGGACGCCGTAGACATCGAAGCTCTGAACGATCTGGGCAATCGCGCCGTTCTCGAAGTCAATCACGCCGGAGTAGTGGGTGGGAACTTCGACATCAATTACCGTACCGTTCAGCGGCTGGCTGGTGATCGTCCGCTGTGGGAACGTCGTGCGGGTGCTACCGGTGAGGCGCTTGATGGGGCCGAGCATGTTGACTAGCGCGGTCAGATAGTAAGGGCCCATGTCTAGCATCGGGCCGCCGCCGGGCTTGTAGTAGAACTCGGGGGCGGGATGCCAGGTCTCGTGGCCGCGCGAGAGCATGGTCGCCATCGCTGCCACGGGCTCGCCAATCGCGCCATCGTCAATGAGCTTGCGGCAGGTCTGGTGCCCGCCGCCCAGAAACGTGTCCGGGGCGCACCCGAGCCGCAGATTTTTCTCTTTTGCCAGCGCCACGAGTGCTGCACCCTCTTCAAAGGTGACCGCGAGTGGTTTTTCTAGGTGCACGTGCTTCCCCGCCTCCAGCGCCGCTTTGGTGACCGCGAAGTGCGCTTTAGGAATCGTCAGGTTGATCACGATCTCAATCTCCGGGTCGGCGAGAAGCGCCTCTACCGAGAGCGCACGGCAGCTGTTTTTCTCCGCAGCTGCCTTGGCGCGGTCAAGATCGAGATCCGCGCAGGCGGCGATGGAGAGAGTCGGGAAAATCTTGGTGGCATTGAAGTAGGCCCCGGAGATCGCTCCGCAGCCAATAACACCAAACTTTACAGGGCGCAGGTCAGACATAGCCTCAAGTTCGACAAGGGAGACATGCCCTCCTCCCAATCCTGGGAGGAGGGCTCCTACCGATCCCGTGCGACGACGTACTTTGCGAGGGTTGTCAGCGCATCGCGGTAGGGGGACTCGGGGAAGCGCTCTAGCTCAGTGAGGGCGCGGGTCATGCGTGCGTTGGCCTCGGTGCGGGCGACTGCGAAGCCACCGTGACGCGCAATCGTGGCGGTGATGTCGGCAACCTCGGAGTCCGTCAGTGCTTGACCGCGCTCCAGGATGGCGAGAAGCTCGGTCTTGGTAGTCGCGTCGCAGTGGGCGAGGGTGTGGATCAGCGGGAGTGTCACGCGGCCATCTCTGAGATCCGTGCCCAGCTCCTTACCGGTCTGCTTCGGGTCGCCTAAGAAGTCTAGCAGATCGTCGGCGATCTGAAACGCGATTCCTAAGTGATGCCCATAGGCACGGAGCGCTGCCGTTTCCTGCTCCGTTCCGCCGCCCATCAGCCCGCCTGCTTCGGTGCAACCTGCCAGAAAACGCGCCGTCTTACGCTCGATCACCTGCTCGTAGGTCGCCAGATTCAGGTTCCAGTTGCGTGCCACCGCTGCCTGAAGCACTTCGCCTTCCGCCATCGCAATCGTCACATCGGCAAAGAGCCGCACCAGCGCAAGATTCTCTTCATCGCGTGAGAGCAGCCAGATCGACTTGGCAAGCAGAAAGTCGCCGGTCAGGATCGTGATGCTATTGCCATAGATCGCGTTGGCGGTGGGCTTCCCTCGGCGCTCTGGGGCTTCATCCACCACATCGTCGTGCATGAGAGTCGCCATGTGGATCAGCTCCACAGCAGCGGCGGCGGTGTAGGCGCGGTGGGTGTCGAACGTACGTCCCACACAGCGAGCGGCCAGAAGGGCAATGGCGGGGCGCAGACGCTTGCCCCCTGAGAGCAGTGTATGCCCGGAGATGGCTCGTACTTCCCCAATATCGGAGCGCGTCTCCGCCAGTAAGCACTCCTCAACTTTGGCTAAGTCGTCTTCAATGCACGCAAGTAACCCTTCAGGGCGAGTGGCTGTCATTTTTTTATTCCTCGGTGGATCACCACCGTTCCAAAGTTCAGATCGGTAATCTTGACGGAGTGCATACCTGCCTCCTCCATGAGCTTGGCGAGTGCCTCGCGGGAGTGGAAGGCATCAATGGAGGCTGGGAGATAGGCGTAGGCGCTCCGTCTGCCGGAGATGATCCCTCCGATAATGGGCATGAGCTTCTGGTAGAGGCCATAGCCCCACGCAACGAGAGGATTGGTCGGGCGATTGAACTCCAGAATCACCACGCGTCCGCCGGGCTGTGTCACGCGCGCCATCTCCGCCAGCCCCCGCTGAATATCGGCCACGTTGCGGATCCCAAAAGCCACGGTCACGGCGGCGAAGTGCGCATCGGGAAAGGGGAGCGCCTGGGTATCGGCCCACTGGAGGCGGACATTGGGATACTTCGGGAGCTTCGGCTCGCCCCAGCGCAGCATCTCTTTGGAGAAATCTGTCCCAATCACCGCGCCGCTCGGCCCGACCCAGCGTGTCAGCTCACAGGCGAAGTCTCCCGTGCCCGTACACACATCCAGCACCTGATCACCCGCTTCCAGCTCTGCCTGCCGTGCCGCTTCCCGCCGCCAGCGCGAGTCGAGCCGTAGCGAGAGCACTGAGTTCAGCAAGTCATAGCGAGGCGCGATGGCATCGAACATCGTCTCGACATAGTCGTGCTTCTCTTCCGGTGCGGGGAGCGGTGAAGAAATAGTCTCGGGAGAGGGACGTGTCATGAATTTTCAACTTTTGGACTTTGTGAACATGTTCACAAAGTCTTATGATCGGATTATACCGTCCCTTATTCCTCTCTGCAATGCCAAGGCCACGCAAATTTTAAGCGACTATTGCATCTCATGAGTAGGCATGATATAACTTTTCCGCCGTTCCCTTGTAGCTCAGCGGTAGAGCATTCGGCTGTTAACCGAAGGGTCACTGGTTCGAATCCAGTCGGGGGAGCTTAGGAGAGCGAATTCGCGAACCTGTCGGAGGGGAGTTGCTAGAATCAAACGCAGCTCCCCTTCTATTTTTTTATCTCCCTCCTGATTTCGGCCTTTGAGCGAGACCCGATCCACCAGCAGGCTAAGAATCTCCTGCCGTTCTTCACCCGTCGCCTTGCGCCAGAGCTCAAGCACCTTGCCCCAGATACCCGCGACTTGCTCCGCATTGGGGCGCTGCCGTACCGCCGTCTCTAAGCTGCTTTCGGGTCACACAGGTATAGTAAGACACTAGCGATTTCGACCGGGAAAGTCTAAACCCTATCGGGCTCAGGATGCCCTTAATGACCGAGTTTGAGCTACCACTGAAAGGTAGCCGTGGTCGCTCTCGAAAGCGCGGGGCCGATGCTGTCGAGCTGGGACTGGCGGCTGGCGTGTGGGATGTGTTTGTGCCCGTGCCGTCATCGGGGTGCCACGGTCTTTACATCGAGCTAAAGGCAGGCAGGTCATGCCACCTGCAAGCGATTCCTCCGAGCAGGTCTGGTGATTTGATGACTAGTCTAGCAGGGTGGGAAGCTCGGTGCTGCTAGCCGTAGATACACCACTCCCACTCGACTAAAATGGATGGCCGATTCCAAAGAATAGCAGCTTGTCCTCACCCGACTGACCAATGTCCATCGAAATAATCTTGGATGGGTTCCGGGCGAGCCGTCCGCCTATTCCATAGGAGTCTTGCGAACGAGCACGTAGGTAGGAACGGCCTGCTCTCTCATCGATGACGCAGGTTTCTGAGCATAACTCGGAACCGAAACGAGAAGCAATCCTAGAAGACTTAAGCGAATACGTGACATCAGACTTTCCTTTTATTCAGAGGTTTTTAGTGACAAGCTGTGTCCTCTGCGTAACGAGGGTGAAGAGAGTGGAGCAGGTAAGACCACCTATCACTGCTACCGCGAGCGGCTTTTGCAGCTGCGCTCCCGCTCCAATTCCCAGCGCGAGCGGAACCAATCCTAGGAGCGCTGTGAGGGTTGTCATCAGGATAGGACGCAAGCGGCGCTCTCCTGCCAAAATGACAGCCTCTTCAGCTGAGAGCCCTTCGGATTCGGCGTGCTGCGCTTGATCAAGTAGCAGAATCCCGTTTTTGACGACGATTCCCACAAGCATTACTGCCCCCATTAGGGAGCTGACATTAAGTGGTGTGTTTGTTATCCAGAGCCCGAGGGCTACCCCAAAGAGCGCCAGTGGCAGGATCAAGAGGATCGTCACTGGGGCTGTGAAGCTCTTAAACTGGAAAACCATCACGGCAAAGACGAGCAAAACAGCAAGCACGAGAACCTGCATTAAATTAGTAAACGAAGCCTGCTGACTCTGGTACTGCCCAGCAAGGACATAAGTCACTCCAGCAGGTAGTGGCTCGCGACGCATCACCGTGCTGATATCGCGCATGACGCTTCCTAGGTCGCGGCCCTCCAGCTGCGCGGTGACCGCCAGCATCCGCCGCTGGTCCTCACGGGTGATCTCACTGGTTCCGGGAACGGCAGCCAGCGTTGCCAGCGAGGAGAGGGGGATGTACGCCCCTAAAGGTGTCTTGATGAGCGTTGCACCAAAACCTGCGGCATCGGAACGAAGTGCCTCTGGGTAGCGCACGCGCACTCCGACCTGACGGTCTCCCTGGAGGAGCTTGGTGGCCTCGATACCAAAGAGGGCATCCCCAACCTGCTCGCCGACGTCACTGACGCTCAGGCCAGCCCGGCCCGCCAGCAGCGGGTTCACACGCGCCGTTAGCTCCGGCCCCGATTCGACCACACCAGACTTCATGTCCGCGACGCCGGGCACTTTCGCCAGCTTCTCGGCAAGCGCGGCCCCTGTCGCTTCGAGCTGCTTCTGGTCTTCCCCAAAGAGCTTTATCTCCACAGGTTCAGGCGCACCTGCGAGATCCCCGATAAGGTCCTGGAGAACTTCGACAAACTCCACCTCAATGCCGGGAACGTCCTGCGCGATCTTGCCACGAACGTCTTCGATGACAGCTTCGATATCGCGCCGCTTGCCAGACTTGAGCACGACCGCAAAGTCGCCCGTGTTGGGCTCGGTGATGAAAAAACCTAGCTCCGTCCCGGTGCGCCGCGAGTAGGACTTCACCTCCTGAGTTGTCGTGAGGATCTCTTCGATCTTCTTGAGGAGCCTATCGCTCTCAGCAAGCGAGGTTCCCGGCGCGGTGACGTAGTCAAGGATGAACGCGCCCTCGTCCATCGTGGGCATGAACCCCGTGCCCAGGCGCGTCCCGAAGAAAACCGTCCCTCCGAGTGCCAGCACTGCGCAAAAAGGCAACAGCCAGACCCGCTGCCGTAGACAGCGGCGCAGAATCCGCTCGTAGAGCCGTAAGGCCTTCTCAAAGAGCCTGCCATGCTCGCGCTGGCCCACACGGGTCTTGAGAAACGCAGCGCAAAGGCTCGGGCTGACGGTAAGAGCCAGGGCGAGAGAGACCAAGAGGGCAATGGTAAGGGTGACGGCCAGCGCGGTGAAGAACGCCCCCGCAACACCCGTGACCAGCGTGAGTGGCAGAAAGACCACCACGGTGGTCAGGGTTGAGGAGATCATGGGAGCCGCGATCTGCGTGGCCGCTTGCTGAACGGCATCCTCACGCTTCGCACCCTCTGCCAGGTGCCGGAAGACATTCTCGACCACCACAATCGCGTCATCAATCACCAGGCCGACCCCGATGGCAAGCGCTCCGAGCGTCATTAAGTTGAGGGTCAGGCCACACAGCCGCATGAGAAGAAACGTGATGAGAACCGTGACGGGGATAATCAAGGCTGTCACGAGCGTTGCTCGCAGATCGCCCAGAAAGAGAAGCAAGACCACGACTGCAAGGCCCGCTCCGATGAGCACGGCATCGCGAACACTGGCGATGGCCTCACCAATCAGCACGGACTGGTCGTAGAAGATGCCCAGCTCGGTGCCCGGTGGTAGTGATTTCTTGAGCTGAGTCAGCTCACTTTGCACGCCCACCACCACGGAGACGGTATTGGCATCGGGCTGACGGACGATATTGAGGAGCACCGACTCTGCACCATCGGCGGTGACGATGGTGGTTCTGTCCTGGGTGCTGGATTGGATCTTGGCAACGCTTCCCAGCGTGATCGCCGTCCCATTGCGGGTCGCAATGGGGAGCTGGTTCAGCTCCTCAATCGTGGTTGCTTCACCAGACACCAGTGCCTGATACTGTTGGAAGCGGATATCCAGCCGCCCCACCGAGCGCACCACGTTGTTCTTGGTGAGGGCTTGTTCTAGATCGGGGAGTGCGAGGTGAAACGCGGCGAGCTTACCCGGGTCTGCCTCCACTAATATCTCGGGGATACGCCCCCCTTGAACGACCGCCCGGGCGACACCTGGGACGCGTCCCAGAATCGGCTTGAGCTTGTAGGTCGCCAAGCTCCAGAGCGCATCCTGAGAGAGATTCTTTGAGCGTAGAGAGATGCCCAGAATGGGAAAGACCGTCGGGTTCATGCGCTCGACTGTCACCTGTGTATCTGCGGGAAGCTGAGTGCGTGCCTGATTGACCTTCGCGCTCACCAGCTGCTCGGCGACCAGCATGTCGGTGCCCCAGGAAAAGTCCACTGAGAGCTCCGCCGCGCCGCGCTGAATCTTAGAGCGTAGACGGGCGACACCAGGAACCGTAGCGATGGCCTCTTCAAGGGGACGGGAGACGCCCACTTCGACGCGGCGGGCGGGTAGCTCCCCGGCCTCCGCGATAACCACCAGGCGCGGGAAGGTGACGTCTGGGAGAATCGCCACGGGGAATGAGAAGAGTGTCCAGCCACCAATCAGGCAGAGAACAGCCGTCACGAAAAGAATCGCCTTGAGGTTCCCGAGCGCAAATCGAGCAAGGTTCATGGCGCTTCCACCTTGATCTTTGCCCCATCGGAGAGCTCGTACTGGCCTAGGGTGATGACCTGTGCGCCCGCCGCGAGCCCTGAGCGAATCTCTACACCCGCGTCCGTTTCTACCCCTGTCGTGACTGGGGTCATCTTGGCGACCCCTCCCGACGCGACGAAGACAACGCTCTTGCCCTCGTGGTTGAGTACGCATTCCTTAGGAACCACGAGGGCTTGTGAGGCGACACGAATCACGACTTTCACCAGGATGAAGGCTCCGGCACGGACGGATTTGCTCGAACCCGTTTGGAGTCTGAGCGTAACGAGGTTGGTCTGTGGGTCTACCGGACCGATGCTTATCACACGCGCCATCTCCCCCGACGAAAGATGGGCTTTCTGGCCGGGGCGCACGCGCAGAGCTTCGTCGGCAGGAAGGGTGGCGAGGATATCGAGCTGGCGGCTGTTGGCAATTTCCAAGACGGTTCCGGCTGGGTCAGCCATGTCGCCCGGATTGAGCAAGCGCCGAACAACGACTCCCGAGAGTGGAGCCCTCAGTGTCGCGTAGTCTGATTGCGTCCGAGCAGTCTCCATGTCCGCTGCGGCCTTGCCCACGCCACTCTGTGCTGCCTTCGCTTCCTGCACTTTCGCAGCGACGGCAAGTGTCTGCTTCTGGGCCTGGCGTAGCTGTGCTTGCGCTTGTGTTAGCTTCGCCTCTCCTGTCTTTCGGGCTTGGCTGAGCACTTCCTCTGCTTGACGGACGCGAAGTTGCCCTGCTTCACGGTCTTCTTGCCTTGCTCCGGCTCGAAGTATTTCCAGAGTCTGGCTAGCACTCTCGACACTGGCTTCCGCGACGGTCAAGGCGGTTTGTGCATCCTCGACCTGACGCTTTGCGGAGACTCCCTTCTCCTGAAGAAACGTCTGCCGCTCGACCTCTTTTGCTGCTCTGGTTCGTGTCGCCTCGGCTTGCCGAAGTGCGTCCTGTGCCTGGAGAATCTCTTGAGGGCGTGCTCCCGCCAAGGTCTTGGCCAGATCCGTCTTTGCCAGATTGAGTGATGTCTGGGCTGCCTGAATGGCCCCATCCCGCTCTACCAGAGCGGCATCAATGGCGAGCTGGGCAACGCGGACACTGCTTTCCTGAGCGCTGGTTGCCGCCCGCGCAGCGAGCTGGGCTTGGGAAGCTGTCGCCGTCGAGGCACGGTAGCCTGCCTCAGCACTGCGAGTCTGCGCGGTAAGTGCTCTGGGATCCAGAGAGGCAAGGATTTGACCGGCAGTTACCTGGTCGCCTTCTTTCACAAGAACACTTACCAAGCGCCCCGCCATCTGCGGCGCGAGCTTTGCCGCTGCGCCTTGGGCGCTCTGGAAGGTTCCCTGTGCGGTGACGGTCTCCTCGATATCCTGCCGCGCTGCCTTGGTGACAGTCACAACAGCAACGGGAGGCTCTGCCTTCGCTTCTTCCTCAGTGGCTTTTTTGCTGCATCCCAACAGAAGCCCCAGGAAAACGAAAGAGCTAATCGACAGAGCAAGAGCTTTTTGGTTCATGGCAAGGACCCTCCGATGGTGCGCTCCAGCTGAGCGCTTGCGAGCTGAAGTGCTGCCAGAGCACGCAGATACTCGACCTGCTCGCTGGCAAAGGTGCGCTGAGCGTCAATGACCTCCAGATACCCGCTTGCCCCTTTTTCGTAACCGATCTGTGCCATCTCCAGTAGCTCCTTGGTTTTTGTCAGGCGACTCTCTCCCTCAAACGAGGCCGCGATTTGAAGGGCTTGCTGGCACTCACGGAGCGCGATCTCCACCTCTAGTAGGGCAAGACGTTCCGTCTCTTTAAGCTGCAACTGCAGCTCTTGTTTTGCTGCCTCTGTAGCACGTACCTCGGCGCGAATCCGACCATTATCAAAGAGAGGGAGGTTGATACCGATGCGTATCGAGGCATCCCCGACTTGCGCCGGGTTCAGGTTGTATCGCCTTCCCTCAAGAACGACGTTGGGGAGGCGCTGGCCCTTTGCCTCGGCGATCCCTGCGCTGCTGGCAAGAACCTGCGCACGAGCCACAAGAATGTCCGGGCGTCGAGAGAGTGCGAGGGACTGTGCCGTTGCCAAGTTTGGCAGGTTTGTCTTTGCGGTAAGAGCACCTGCGAGCACTAGGGGAGCATCGGAAGGCAGTCCTAGCAGGCTTTTTAAGGTGCTGTAGCGGTTGTCGCGATCTGTCGTGGCCTGCGTGAGTGTCTGGCGAAATCGTGCGTTTTCTATCTGGCTTCGTACGACATTACTGCGTGGAACATCACCTGCCGTGAATTGGGCACTTGCCGCTTCAGCAAAGCGCTGTATCGCTTCCAGGGAAGACTTCGCTTGGGCCAGCTCAGCATCGGCACGGAGACACTCGATATAGGCACTGGTGACATCGCGGCGCAGATCAAGAAGCGTGGCTACCTGGTCTGCCTCAGTGGCTTTTTGCTGCTGCTCAGCGGCTTGCTTACGTGGCCGAAGAACACCACCTGGCTCAAATGTCTGTGAGATAATAATATCCTCACCGAATCCGCCGGTCTGGGAGGAACCGTAGGGGCGTGCCAGCGCGAGGTTGGTGTTGTTCTGCTTGCCCGCAAGCCGTGTTCGTGCCGTTGCCTCCAACACTTTCGCACGGGCGGCCTGGGGTAGCGGCAGGTTCGCCTCCGCCCTTCGTAGCGCCTCAGAGAGTGTCAGGCTAGACTGCGCCCAGCTTATCTCCATGAGTGCCGCTTGAATCGCTAACGTCAAGAGAACCGCGACGACTTTCATTTCTTCATGCGGTGGGCAGGTGCTTCTGCCTTCTCCTTTTTTTCAGGAAGCACTTTACCCTCTTCCGCAAGGGGCTTACCCTGGCTCTGCGGACCAGCCCAGGTCAGGCCACCGATCTCAAGTAAAAGACGAATCTGCATGGTTTGGTTATCCTTTATCTTCTCCTACAGTGTATCTTGGGAAACCTGAACACAGGATGAACGCCAAGAGGCAATCTGCTCGGTATGATGAGGTGATGAAGCTCTTGCTTGTTGAGGACGAAGGCCCACTCTCCGAGTTTATGGCCCTTGGGCTAACCGATGAGGGCTTTGTTGTCGAGCACGCCGCGACGGGAACACAGGCCAATGAGCTTGTCTTGGTAGGGAGCTATGATCTGATTGTGCTGGATGTCATGCTTCCAGGCAAAGATGGGTTCTCCCTCTGTGAGCAGTGGCGCGGGCGCGGCATCGCCACTCCTATTCTCTTTGTAACCGCCCGAGATGCCGTCACCCAGCGGGTGCGTGGGCTCCAGCTCGGCGGCGACGACTATCTCATCAAACCGTTTGCTTTCGAGGAGCTTGTGATGCGCATCCGCACTCTGCTACGACGCTCCAGCGGTGTGCGGCCTGTCATGAGGCTGGAAGGCGGTGCAATCCTGAATCTTGGTACCCAACAGGTTCAATTGGACGCTATAGAGGTCACGCTCACCATGCGGGAGTGGCAGATTCTGGAATGCCTCGCCTTGGCCGCAGGCCGCATCGTCTCCCGAAATGTCTTATGGGAGAGCGTCTGGGAGAGCGGAGCGACCCCCGATTCGAACTTGATCGATGTCTACATTCGCCGCCTCAGAGAGAAGCTCGGAATGGAGGCCATAGAAACCGTACGTGGAACGGGCTATAGGCTCAGGACTGCAAACCCATGAGTAAGATACTCAAGACATTCCGCGCACGGCTCGCTTTCTGGATCGCCATGAGTGCGCTGGGCATTCTTCTGGCGACAGGCTTTGCTGTCTTTGTCAGTGTGCGAACAGCGCTTCAGGAAAAGCAGGACGAAACTCTCCTAGAGATCACCCGCACCGAGTTAGAAAGCGTGGGTGGCAAGGAGATCGGAGACCCTTTAGAAATAGGCATCAATGATGAATCTATTCTTGTCTGGAACGAGGCGACGGGGAAGATAGTCCTGGAGCGTGGACTCGTATCACTTCGCTCTGCGAAGCGCACCGTGCGGAAGCGGCTGTTTACCCGTCTCTACCGGCATGGTCATACCTACCGTGCACTCTACTACCCTTATGAGGACAACGGAGTTCGCAATATCGCTCTCTGCATCGAATCCATGGCTCCCATGCAGAGCACACTGCGAAGCATCGTTTTTCGTATGCTACTCATCGGTATGTTAGGCGCAGGTGCCACCTGTCTGCTTGCGTGGAAGCTCGCGGTGCGGCTGACCCAACCGCTCCACGAAATAGCGAGACAGACAGCAAGTATCCACATGGCTGATCTTAGCCTACGGTTGCCTCAGCTGACAGAGGACGAGGAGCTCGTGGATGTTACGGAAGGAATTAATGGCATGCTCGCTCGGCTAGAGAGTCTCTTTGAAGGACAGGCACAGTTCATTGCAGACGCAGCCCATGAGCTTCGCTCGCCGCTCGCGAATCTGCGAACCACTGCCGAAGTCGCCCTGCGTCGGCAAGACCCCAAGACGCACCAGCGTGCTCTTCAGATCACCGTAGCAGAGGTCGAGCGCCTGACCCGCTTGACCGAGAGCCTACTGACGCTCTCTCTCGCTGACGCAGGAGCCTTGGTGCAGGAGCGAGTCGCGGTCGATATTGCACAAGTAATCACAGAGTCTGCTGAGGCGATTCGTGCTCGTGCGGAAGAAGCGGGAGTAAAGATAGAACTCCAGACCGAGCCACTTTCTATCAGAGGAGATCAACTTCGTCTACAACAAGTTTTTGACAACTTACTAGATAACGCGGTGCGCTACTCGCTCTCTGGAGGGAGTGTACGGATTCGTATTGAACGAAAGGGAGACAGAGCAGACATCTATATCGAGGATGAAGGTCCTGGTATTTCTGAGGCGAATCTCCCTCATATGTTTGAGCGCCTCTGGCGAGCTGATACTGCACGTGCTCGCGTGACGGGAGGATTTGGCCTCGGGCTCTCCATCGTAAAAGCCATTGTGGAAGCTCATGGGGGAATTGTCTCCGTGCGAAGCACTGTAGGAAAAGGCACCGCTGTTCAGATAAGATTCCCTCTCGCGGATCTGACTACCCCTCATTGAGCCAAGTGACCAACCTCTGCCAAGCCCTAGACTCATTTCTTGAACAGCTCAAATCCTGCCTCTATTGTGCTGAGCTGACTGTACGACCCACATAGCCCCTGCTCAGAAACATTCTGGTTACTTTGTATTTCCTGGACGAAGCTCAGCTGACGACGTCTGAAGGATAGTGCTCACCGATCAAGACGTGGCTGAAGCCGACCAGAAAAACTCCCGTGACTGCCAAACCCCATACCCAACGCCGACGCCGAACCGACATGTTTTGTGTTCGCCAGTTAGTCAACATCCCGTATACAACCACGGCAAAGAAAGAATGCCCTGATGGGAATGAATAGCCCAGATGCTCGAAGATAATGCTAGGACGCGGACGGTGGAACAGATACTAGCATGGTTACCCCTTGGGGCAGGAAGCAATTCGTTGCTGCAAAGTAGATCACGCCCCCGAGCAACACGATCGTCTGTCAGACTGGTGTGTCTTGCCCTCATTGACCTCATGCGCCAGTTTGATGAACACAAACATCGCGACGACAGCTAGGATGACTGCTAGTGTCAGCCGACTGAGGATTCGCACAGTAAGTGTCCCGAAAAATCCTTTGCTAGGTTGTCATCGCCTTTTTTCCATCTAGAGAGCCCGTCTAAGGATGATAATCATAGTAGGTTATCAGCGGGGCAGTAGTTCCTTAAAACCGGGCAGACCTATCTCTGACTTGGAAGCAGCCTAAACGCTTATCGAAACTACCGTTTGTTTGAACACAATTCAGTCTGGTACAACCGCCAGCGTAAGCACTCGATCTTGGGGTATCTGAGCCCATAAACTTTGAGGAGATGTATCAGAATCGTCAGCGGGAGCTGTCGAATCCTTTATCGTCTTTAGTGAGGCAAGCTGTTGCTTAACTTAAACTACGCGAAATTGGGGATACTCCAGTATCAAGCACGTCATGGTAAAGTATCGCTGGAGGTGTAGCGATGAACGCTCAAATTGACTCTCTGTATCGTTTTTACCTAGATGGCCAGCACCAGGTAGATGTCCAGCATCAGGACACCGTAGCAACTAAAGGCGCACCAAAGTATGGTGCATGCTCTGGGGGCAAGGCATTTTGTCCACAAGGCTCACTCCAAGTCGTCGCTCCTGCGCTTAAATGGATTTCTCTCTTACTGCTCGTAAGCTCAACCCTACTAGGATGCTCTCTGGCAAGTGGGAACAGTCAGGCGACGAGCCGAAATAGCCAAGCAAAACAGAAGACAGCGGCAACAAAGCCACAAGGGACAAGTAAGCCGCAAGCAAAAGCTGATCCCGCAAAAGTACAGGCTTCCCAGAAAACCCTCTCGCCCACAGCCTATATCGAGACCCTCAAGACCAAGCCGGGTGGCAAGGGACTCTATATCTTCGCACCAGCCCTAAAAGACCCCAGCCTTTCACCCGACTTTTCCACCGGCTGCTCGCGTTGGCTACATCTTCAGGTCAGCTCCGACCTCCAGCTCACCCAAACACCAGCTTGGTACCAGGGAGAGTACGTCCGAATCAACTTGGGACGAAAAGATCTTTGTATCACCACAAAAGAAGCCAAAGAGGCGATGGAGACTCTAGGAGTCACCCACTATGCCCTAGGGACAGCAGAGCCGGGAAAGCTCTCATTTCAGGTCTACAGCAAGGACGCAAAACCCGTAGGAGAGCCTGTTGTCCTCACAGGTGATGAGGCAGCCATCGTCGCGGCACTGCCGGAGGCGGCAAATGCTCTGCGGCAGAGACTCGCTCTACCGTCTACTACTATTGCACCACCGGTGGAGACTCCTCAAGAGCTAGCACTTATCGGAAGGGTTCCTCTTCTCACGGGAGACGACCTCAGTGAGCCAGATGCCACAGGTCTACATAGCCTCTCGCAAAAGTCCCTGCTAGGAGGCCTTTTGTACCTCTCCACCTATCTACGTGCGGAGAAAAATCCAGAAGGAGCCAGTGGCCGAGCAGTGCGACTGCTCAAGATGGCAGAGGGGAATCCACTCGTACTGGCCGAGCTGGCGCGTGCCTATCCCTCCCAAGAAGTTATCGCCCGAATTAATGAACTTGCCTCTCAGGCTCCACAAAATGCTGTCCTCGCCGAGGCAAAGGCAAATACCAGCCCAACACGTGAGGCACAGCTCGCTATGGCAGAGCAGTTGGTACGAAATGCTCCAAGCAATCCTAGTAACTGGATTCTACTTGCCAACAAACTCAGTGCACTGGGTCAAGAGGAAAGGCGCGGAAGAACAGCCGACCAGATTTCTGAGCAGAAATGGGAAAAGCTGAATCAAGCTTACGGACGGTGGCTTGCAGTAGCACGCCAAGCGGCCCTGCTTGACCCTCGCAGTTCTGTAGCAGCTCTTGAACTCGCCAAGGCAGCCACGTTTGGGGGAGCAGACCAAGAGGCGCGCAAAGCTCTCGAGTCCGCCTTCCAGCTAGGAGGAGGACGACGTGGCGCCCCGGAGATTGTGGGCTGGTCTTTGGAGATGTGTGCACCGAAGTGGGGAGGGTCTGAAGAGCTTCTGGAGAAGATGGCAGATCGGGCTGCGAAGCTACCCATCACTGACATCCTTCAGACCACGACCATTATGGAAAAGCTACAGTCACGGGGCTTTAACAAACAAGCAGAGCAAATCGCCAAGGCCATCCTTGCCGAAGCTCCCAAACGCTTGAAAGAGAACCCAGATTCTGTGATCGCCTACGAGGCGCAACGGCGAGCCTACTCCCTCTTGGGACGCCATAGTGAGGCTCTAGAGGCAACGAAACGCTTTGTTGAGCTTCGTCCCCGAGACACCCAGACACGCTTTCTACTGGTCGAAGCGTACCAAAACGCGGGCCAGGCGGAACCGGCACTGGCTCAAGCCAAAAAGCTGGCAGAGTTCTTCCCTAATACCTATCAGAGTCAGTTTGTCCTAGCCCGTCTCCTCCACACCCAGAAGAAGTATGCCGAGGCAGTAGAGCCTGCCGAGAAGGCTGCACGGATGTTGCCCAGCAGCTTTCAGGCTCAGATGCTGGCGGGGGCAATATTTGCAGAACAGAAACGGTTTAAAGAAGCGCTCCCTTACTGTGAGGCGGCGCTTGCCTTGAATCCTGCTGAGTCCGCAGCAATGTTTAATGTGGGTGCAATGCTATGCGAGTTGGGTCGTGTTCCCGAGGGACGTAAGTACCTGCAAGAGTGCCTGTCCCGTACAAGAGATCCTGAGCGGATCGAATCAGTCAAGCAACTACTAAAAAAGTTCCCCGAACCCAAGGCCAAATAGATCGAGCCCAAGGGCAAATAGATAAGGGCGCTCCCTAAAGTTTCTTTGACGGGGGGCTATAGACGAACCAAAGAAAGCAAAGTAGGGATGGATTCTCCCATCGCCGTTAGGGCGAGCGCCACGGCCAGACACTCCGCCGTTTTCGTTTGCTTTTCTTTTCTAAAGATCATAGGGTATACTCTTGCTACGACGAAGTAGCAAGGAGGGTTCATAGGATGAAACAGGCAGAAAAGACAGTTATGCCACTCAAAGATGCATTCAAGGGAAAGTTCCTGTTGGGGACAATCCTCGGGGTTGCGGCACTTCAGGAGAAGTCGCGGCAAGACACGGAGCTTGCCACCATGCACTTTAGCGCTATCACCCCAGAAAATAGCCTCAAGCCCGAGGCCGTTCAGCCGCGTGAGGGAGAGTTTCGCTTCGCAGAGGGCGACAAGCTAGTCGAGCTTTGCAAGAGCTGTGGGGCCACCGCGATTGGCCACACGCTTCTCTGGCACGCACAGACGGGGCGCTGGATGTTCGAGGGCAAAGAGGGCCAGCCGCTCACTCGCGAGCTGGCGCTGACCCGAATGCGCACGCATATCGGCACCGTGGTCGGGCACTACAAGGGCAAGATCGCGCAGTGGGACGTGGTCAACGAGGCCATCAACGACGGCCCCGGTGTGCTGCGGCCTTCTCCTTGGCTCAAGGCAATCGGCGATGACTTTATCGCGGAGGCGTTTCGCGCCGCCCACGAGGCCGATCCGAAGGCAACGCTTATCTACAACGACTACAATATCGAGCTGAACTACAAGCGCCCCAAGGCGGTGGAGCTTATCAAGAAGCTCCTGGCGCAGAAAGTCCCGATCCATGCCGTCGGGATTCAGTGCCACTGGCGCATGGACAATCCCAACTTCACCGAGGTCGAAGACGCGATCAAAGAGTACGCCGCGCTTGGCCTTAAGGTGATGATCACGGAGCTCGATCTGGGAGTGCTGCCCACCAAGTACCAGGGCGCTGATATCGGCTTTAGGCAACAAATGACCCCCGAGCAGCAGGCCGTGATGAACCCCTACACCAAAGGGCTCCCTAGCTCTGTCGCTCAGGCCCACGCCGAGCGCTACCGCCTGGCCTTTGAGATGTTTCTGCGCCACCAAAAAACCATCGGACGGGTGACTTTTTGGGGAACCCACGACGGCTCCTCTTGGCTCGATGACTTCCCGATTCGAGGCCGCACCGACTACCCGCTTCTCTTTGATCGCCAGGGCAAGACCAAGCCCGCCTTCTTTGCCGTACAAAACGCAGCAACGCAGCCACCCCGCGCTCCGGGGCGCCCTGGTGGCTTTGGAGGACCTATCAAACTCAACCCCGACGATATCCAAGCCTTCCCGGATCCACCCGCCGAGATCAATGCCCAGCGGGATGTGCCGCACGGCAAGCTGGAGCTGGTCGAGTACGACTCCAAGACCGTGGGTGTGAAGCGCAAGGTCAATGTCTACACCCCGCCGGGCTACGATCCGGGTAGGAAGTACCCCGTTCTCTATCTCTTGCACGGAATCGGCGGCGACGAGACCGAGTGGCTTCGCTTCGCCTCACCCAATCTGCTAATGGACAACCTGCTGGCCGAGGGCAAGGCCCAGCCGATGATTATCGTCCTGCCCAATGGCCGCGCCCAGAAAGACGACCGCCCCGGCCCCAATGCCATGGCCACCGCGCCCGCCTTTGCAGTCTTCGAGCGTGACTTGCTCGACGATCTCATTCCCGCCATTGAGGCGAAGTACTCCGTGAAATCAGACCGTGAGAGCCGAGGCGTGGCGGGACTCTCGATGGGCGGCGGACAGTCGCTCAACTTTGGGCTGGGTCACCTCGACACCTTCGCCTGGGTTGGTGGGTTTTCGTCGGCGCCTAACACCAAGCCGCCCGCACAGCTCGTCCCCGATGCCGACGCTGCAAAAGCCAAGCTGAAGCTGCTCTATCTCTCGTGCGGCAACAAAGACGGGCTGATCGGCATTAGCCAAAGGGTGCACGGATTTTTGAAAGAGAAGGGCGTTGCCCATGTCTGGAACGTGGACAGCCATGCCCACGACCCGACCCACTGGAGAAACAATCTCTACTCCTTCTTGCAACGGGTCTTCCAGGCGAAGTAGACGTACGTCATGGCCCATCCGACCATCGCGACTCTTGCGGAGCACCTGGGACTCTCCCGCGCCACGGTAACCCATGTGCTCAATGGGCGCGGCGATACCCAGCGCATCAGCCCCAAGACCCAGCAGCGGGTGCGCGAGGCGGCGCAGGAGCTTGGCTACCGCGCCAATGCCTCGGCACGCGCGGTGCGGGCGGGACGCTTTGGCAATATCGCGCTGATCCAGTCGCTCTGGGGGCAGTATCTTCCCCCGGAGCTCCTCTTTGGGCTCACCCGCGCCCTCGCCGACCAGGACCTGCACCTCGTGCTCGCGCAAGTCCCGGATCCCGTGATGGAAGACGAAGCCTACCTGCCCCATACCCTCCACGAGCTCTCGGTGGATGGGGTGCTGCTCAACCGCCACGTGGCCTCGTCGCCAGGCTACCTGGAGACCATCCTGCGGCTCCAGATCCCCGCGATCTGGCTCAATGTGAAGCAGGAGTTCGATGCGATCCACCCCGACGACTCCCAAGGGGGACGGCTCGCCACGGAGTTCTTACTCACACTCGGGCATGAGAAAATTACCTACGTGGACTCCGACGAGCCACTCAACGCCCACTACAGCAAGCACGACCGAAAGCAAGGCTACGAGCAGGCGATGGCCGCTGCTGGGAGAGCGCCCCATGTCTATGCCCTGCCCAAGCTCTGGCTGCATGAGCCCGGCGACGAGCGCATTGCCGCAGCGAAAGCCTTGCTCCAGAGCCCGGAGCGCCCCACCGCCATTGTTGCCTACGAGCTTGCGGAGGCCATGGCAGTTGTCCATGCCAGTCACCAGCTTGGCCTCACGATCCCCGATGATCTCTCGATCCTGCTCTTCCACTCTCGCACCGACGACCGCTACTTTCTGCCGTTCCACACGATCAGCAATGAGATGGAGCAGGTCGGGCGTGGAGCGGTTGCGCTCCTGCGGGAAAAGATGCAGAGCCCCCAGGTCCCCCTGCCCACACGAGCCGTCGTCATGCAGCTCCGCGAGGGCATGACCTGCCAGAGGAGAAGCACATGCGCCTCGTGACCGCTCCTCCCGTCTACGATCCCGGCGGCAACGTGGCTTTTGTCAGCGATCTTGCCACCGAAGACTACCTCACCTCGCTCATGAACGAAGCGAGTAAGCAAGGCGCTGTCTTGATGGTCGTGGGGGCCAAGCCAGGCTCCCCCCAGGAAGTCGAGCTAGCCGATACCGGTTTTACGATGGCCTCCGAGTGGTACAGGACTCAGCTTCCGCTGGCATCGCCCCCCCCGGCTCTCGCACTCCGCCCCCTTCGGGTCGATGATCTCCCTGGAGTCGCGGAGATCGCGCAGGCGTGCCGACTTCAGTACGCCCACTACCAGCCCGTTTTCTGGCGTGTCCATCCCAACGCGGTCGAAAACCATACCGCGTTTCTGAAAACACAGCTTGCCCGAACCGATGCATGTGCCCTAGCCTGTGTAGACAGCGAAGATAGGCTCTCTGGCTATGTTTTTGTGGATCACCGAGGGATTGATGACTTTGGGGTGCACGAGCCAACACTCTGGAAAACGGTGGGAAAAGCTCTCCTCGACGGCGCGGCCGCCTGGATGGGAGCGCAAAGTCTCTCCGAGATAACGGTTGTCTGCGGCCATAAAGACAGGCCAAAACGCGCAATGCTACAAGCGACAGGGCTTTACTGTTGCGATGGCTGGTGGACACTGCCCCTTATGGGTTAAGGATGGCGAAAACAAAACAATGAAAAAACAGAACCTGACACTCACGATAGACACAACAAAAGCGACGGGAAAAGTAAGCCCGCTCCACTATGGCCTGATGACCGAGGAGATCAACTACAGCTACGACGGTGGCCTCTACGCCGAGCTGATCCGCAACCGTGCTTTCCTCGATGATGCCAAGAATCCTGTGCACTGGTCGAGTGTCGGTGGTGCGACTCTGGCGCTCGACACCGCGCTCCCGGTGAACAACGTGCTCACGACCAGCCTACGGGTTGAGGCAACAGCGGCAGGAGCAGGAGCCGCCAACGATGGCTACTGGGGCTTTCCTATCACGCCAAATACGAACGACAAAGCCAGCTTCTTCGCCCGAGGAAGTGTTGGGGCGCTGACACTCACGCTCCAGAGCCGCGATGGCAAGACGATCTACGCACAGACGCGTGTTTCCGCGGTGGGTGAGGGCTGGAAGAAAGTCACGGCGACTCTCAAGACGGGAAATGTCGCGCCCACCACCGATGCAATCTTCACGATCACCGCAGAGAAGCCAGGGACGCTCTGGCTGAGCCTAGTCTCGCTCTTCCCGCCCACCTGGAACAACCGCCCCAACGGCTTTCGCCGCGACCTGATGCAGCTTCTGGTCGATCTAAAGCCCGGGTTTTTGCGCTTCCCCGGTGGCAACTACTTAGAAGGCAATACGATCGCCACCCGCTTCGACTGGAAAAAGACGATCGGTCCGCTGGAGACGCGCCCCGGTCATCCGTGCCCGTGGGGCTACCGATCAAGTGATGGCATGGGCCTGCTGGAGTTCTTGCTCTGGTGCGAGGACATGGATGCGGAGCCGGTGCTCGGAGTCTATGCGGGCTACTCCCTGCGCGGCGAGTTCGTCAAACCCGGCCCCGACTTAGAGCCCTATGTGCAAGAAGCGCTGGAAGAGATCGAGTATATCACAGGCTCGACTTCGACAAAATGGGGCGCACAGCGCGCCAAAGATGGCCACCCGAAGCCCTTCAAGCTCCAGTATGTCGAGGTGGGCAACGAGGATTTTTTCGATAGATCCGGGAGCTACGACGGCCGCTTCGCGCAGTTCTATGATGCGATCAAGGCAAAGTACCCAAACCTAAAAGTGGTCTCGACGGTTGGCAATGAGCAGCCTGCCAGCAAGCGCGTCAAGAGCCGCAAGCCCGATGCGCTGGATGAGCACTACTACCGAAAGGCAGCTGACTTCATTCGCGACTCCCCGACCCACTTCGACCGCTACGACCGCAAGGGCCCCGAGATCTTTGTGGGGGAGTGGGCCGCGCACGAAGAGATAGCGCCGTGGCTCCCACCCTCGCGCAACCTCCCCGCCACTCCGAGCATGAAGGCCGCTCTGGGAGATGCCGCGTTCATGACCGCGATGGAGCGCCATGCGGACTTTGTGACCATGCAGTGCTACGCGCCACTCTTTGTCAATATCAACCCCGGCGGACGGCAGTGGCGCCCGGACTTAATCGGCTACGATGCGCTGCGCTCCTACGGTGCACCCAGCTACTACGCCCTAAAATTATTCTCGACTAGTGTCGGCGACGAGCTCCTCAAGGTCAGCCTGGCAGGCGCACCGCTCCTCGCCTCCGTCACGCGCCAGAGCAAGACGGGCAAGCTCTTTGTAAAGTATGTTAACCCTGGTGAGACACCACAGGCCGTCACCCTTCAGCTCGCGGGCGCAAAGTCAGTCAAGCCCGAGGCCACAGTCACCACGCTCGCCGCCCCGCCCGACGAGACCAACTCTATGGAAAACCCGAGTAAAGTGATCTCCAAGACCACAAAAATCGGCAACATCAAGCCCGAGTTTTCCTATACCTTCCCGCCGTACTCGATCACCTTGATCACGCTGGAGACACGCTAGCCCGACAGGACAGGGCGTGAACGCCCTGTCTAGGCTTTGCGCTTCAAGTAGCCGTGCATCTTGAGCCAGCTAGAGAACGCGTCGAACCAGCCGGTGCTGGTGGTCTCCTTGGGGTACATCCCAAAGCCATGTCCACCCTGCTCGTAGTAGTGGAACTCGACCGGGCGCTTGGCCTTGCGCCAGTTCTCGATCAAGCCGACATTGAAGCCAAACAACGGATCGTCGGCGGCGATGGCCGCAAAGAGCGGTGGTGCGTCGGCGGGAACCTCCACAGCACCTAGCGGGCCGTAGATATTGCCGAGAAACGCCGGTTTGGCCTCCTTGCTGCTCAGCCCCGTGGTCATCGTGAGCGCCGCACCCGCAGAGAAGCCGATCATGCCAATGCGGTCGGGATCGACATGCCACTTTGCTGCGTTGGCACGCACCAGCGCAAAAGCCGCGTTGGCATCGGCGAGCTGGGGGGCGATTCGGGAGGCCATGTCGCCCGAGACCGTGCGGGGGGGAGCGGCAGGAGTGCCCGTTGGGGGGGCGCCTGCGGGGCGAGGGGCGGGTGGACGTGCGAACTCCTCAAGGTCTGCCGGAGTTTGGTTAAGCCGGTACTTGAGCACGAAGGCCGCGACACCCTTGGCGGCAAGCGCACGGGCTACCTGCCAGCCCTCGTTCTCCATCGAGAGCGTCCGGAAGCCACCACCAGGCGCGACAATCACCGCAGCGCCGGTCGCCTTTGCAGGGTCGGGCAGGAAGGGATGGAGAGTGGCGACGGTGACATTGCGGGCAAACATACTGCCATACTGTTTGTGCCACGACTCGGTTGCAGTCGCACCCGGTAGCGGACCGGTGCTAAGCTCGATAGCATCGGGCTGGGTGGGGATGGGAATGGCCACCATCTTGTCGTTTTGTGCCCTAGCGGGTTGAGCGAGCGGAAACGCCATTATCAGTGCGACGCAGGTAAAGGTCTTAGCGACTAGGTCGAGGTGCTGCGCAATAGAGCGGTTTGGTTTCATAGTTACTGCCCCTTCTTCGGAGTGCTTATTTCGTAAAGCTCCTATGGTATACTTCAGCTACGACGAAATAGCAAGGGCTTTTTTCAAAAAAAACGCGATGAAGACACCACAGACACAAACCTGGCACGCGGACAACGGCAACGGCACGTTCTCCAATCCGCTGTTCTACGATGAGTTCTCCGACCCCGACCTGATCCGGGTGGGCAGTGATTTCTATCTCACCGGTACCACGATGCACGCCATGCCGGGCCTCCCCGTGCTCCACTCCAAAGACTTGGTTAACTGGAAATTTCTCAGCTATGCCTGCGAAAAGCTCGACTTTGGCCCCGAGTACCGGCTAGAAGACGGCAAGGCGATCTACGGCCAAGGGATCTGGGCTCCGAGCTTTCGCTGGCACAAGGGGACGTTCTATATCTTCACCAATGTCCGGGGCCAGCCGATGCAGGTCTACGCCGCCACCAATCCTGCCGGTCCCTGGAAGCACTGGGCGATGAAGACCGGCTTTCATGACCCGTCGGTGCTCTTCGACGACGACGGTAAGATCTACGTGGTCTACGGCTACCGTGATCTGCGCCTTGTGCAGCTCAATAACGAGCTAACGGAGGCGATTCCGGGAACGGAGCGCGTGTTGTTCAAGCAAAGCGATGGCATGGGCGAGGGGGCGCATTTCTATAAGATCAACGGAAAGTACTTCATCACCAGCGCCTGGTACCTGGGAACCATGAAGATGCCCTGTGCCCGCGCGGACCGCCCCGAAGGCCCCTACGAGGTCAAGGTTATCTCCGAGGGGGAAGACTTTGGGATTGCCAAGGGCGCGATGCACCAGGGGGGGATTGTCGAGACTCCCACGGGTGAGTGGTGGGGCTTCTCGATGATGGACTTCAACTCCCTCGGGCGGCTGACGGGACTCTCGCCGGTGACCTGGAAAGACGGCTGGCCCTACTTTGGGCTCCCCGGCAACCTCGGGCGCTCGCCACGCACCTGGGTCAAGCCCAAGACGGGGGTGACCTCAAAGCCCTCGGCTCCCTACGAGCGTCGCGATGACTTCTCGGGCAAGACCCTCAAGCCGATCTGGCAGTGGAACCACGCGCCAGACAACACCAAGTGGTCCCTCTCCGAGCGCCCCGGCTTTCTGCGCCTGCACGCGCTTCCTGCCGCTGATTTCTGGCAGGCACGCAACACCCTAACCCAGCGCGCCATTGGGCCAGTCTCGATTCCGACCGTCGAGCTAGAACTTGGCGGCATGAAGCCCGGCGACCTGGCGGGACTTGGCTTGCTTAACTCGCCGTATGCCTGGATCGGAGTGCACTGTGAGGCAAGTGGCTTTGTTATGGAGCAGCTCGACAAGACCACGGGTAAGATGGCACAAGCGCCTCTTCGTGGCACACGAGTCTGGCTCCGGGCGGAGTGTGACTTCTTCACGGAGAAGGCAAAGTTTAGCTTTAGCGTTAATGGAAAGAGCTTCCAGCCTCTAGGTGATGCGTTTAAGATGGTCTTTCAGCTCAAGACCTTCCAGGGCATACGCTACTCCCTCTTCCACTACAGCACGTCAGGAGCCGCTGGTGGCCACGCAGACTTTGCTCGCTTCACGGTCGAGGAGCCGCTCTGCCATGGCCTGACCAAGCCCATTCCGTACGGGAAAACCATCACACTCACCGAAGTCGGAAGTGGCCAAGCACTCACTGTCGGTGGTGCCACACAGCTCAAAGTCATCGACCGAGGCCAGGGGCGTATCGCGCTTCGCCCTCGTAGGGGCTCCGCTGAGGAGACAGAGCCTTTTCAGTGGATCGAGACGGCTCAGGCAGACATCACGCTTCTCTCGCTCGCCTCCCACCGCTATCTACGTCTCGAAAGTGGGCAAGTGCTCGCCGAGGGACTAGGAGCACCACGAAACCGAGAGGATGGCTCTCGGTTTCGCGCGAAACGAGTGCGCTAGACTTTTAGCCGGGCGAAGTTTTTCTTGCCGACCTGGAGCTCGTCGCCATCAGTGATGGTGATTGTTGCTGCGGGGTCGGAGAGCTTTTCTCCATTGAGCTTCACGCCACCTTGCTCAATCAGCCGCCGCGCTTCGCCGTTGCTGGGGGCGAAGTTGCCGTGCCGAACCAGCGCGACGATATTGATGGGGTTCTCAGGAACCGTCAGCTCGGGCGCGTCGCTGGGGAACTGGCGGGCGGAGTGAATGCGCTTCCACTCGTCGCTGGCCGCGCTGGCCGCCTCCGCGCCGTGGTAGATCGTGACGATCTCCCAGGCGAGGCGGTGCTTGGCCTCCATCGGGTTTTGGGCTTTCAGAATCTCCGCAAACTCTGCCGTGGGGACATCGGTGCAGAGCAGAAAATACGTTCCCATCTGTGCATCGGCGAGGCTCATCACCTTTGAGTACTGCGAGAGCGCGGGCTCGGCGATCCCGATGTAGTTGCCCAGGCTCTTACTCATCTTCTTGACACCATCAAGCCCGACCAGAAGTGGCATGAAGAATCCGATCTGTGGGTCTTGTGCAATCTCCGGGTCGCTCTGCAGCTCGCGGCCTGTGAGGATATTAAAGGTCTGATCCAGCCCGCCCATCTCCACATCGGCATGTATGGCAACCGAGTCGTAGCCTTGTGCCAGCGGGTAGAGCAGCTCATGGAGCGAGATGGGCTGGCCCGCGTCCCAGCGCTTCTTGAAGTCGTCGCGGGTGAGTACTTGAGCAACCGTGATCTTGCTGGTGAGCTTCACCAAGTCCGCAAAGCTGAGCTTGCCCAGCCACTCGGAGTTGAAGCGCACATCGGTTTTCTCTTTGTCCAGGATCACGGAGAGCTGGTCCACGTAGGTTGCCGCGTTCTCCGCGATCTGCTCGCTGGTGAGCATGGGCCGCGTCGCCGAGCGGCCCGATGGGTCGCCGATGAGCGTGGTGTAATCGCCAATAATGATCGTCACGCGGTGGCCCAAGTCCTGGAACTGACGCATCTTGCGCAAGACCACGGCAAAGCCTAGGTGGATATCGGGAGCCGTCGGATCGAGGCCCAGCTTGACGATCAGCGGCTTACCGGTCTTGGCAGATTTCTCTAGCTTGGCCTTCAGGCCGTTCTCAGGGACGATAAGGCTCGCGCCACGGGCGAGGAGCTGCACTTGTTCTTCAATAGTCACAGGAGCTATTTTACCGCGCTGGAAACGTCTGAAGGGTGTGGCGCGGTACAATAGTCAAGATTCGAGGAGGTTCTTTTTTATGGTTCTCAATCGCGTTGCTTTTATTCTTTCTGTTCTTGGGATCGTGATCGCAGGCTACATGTGGAGCATGCACTCTCATCCGCAGGACATTCCCTGTAGCCTGCACATGACGGCACAAAATGACTGTCGGGATGTTGCCCTGAGCCCGTACTCACGCTTTCCTATTGGCAGTGGCCCTCCGGTGGCGATGTGGGGGACCTTTGGGTATATCGCTCTGACGGTGCTTGCGTTTCTGCGAACCACCACAGAGAGCGTGAAGCGAGATCGTCAGCTCCTAACACTCTGCCTTGGGCTGGCAACTGTCGCACTGGGCTTTTCTCTCTGGCTCACTTATATTGAGCTGAATGTGATCCACAAAATCTGCAAGTGGTGCATGACCAGCCAGGGCATTATTGCAGGAATCTTTTTGCTCCATCTGACCGATTGGCTTCGTCCACTCGTCAGCGGGAGACCTGGAAAACTATGAAATCTGAAGCAAAACTCTATGCCGTGATGGGAGCTATTGTGGCTCTTGGAGGCGGCTTTCTCGTCTTTAATAAGGACTCAGGGCAAGATCCTGCCGCTGTGGCCCAACCCACTCCCACGCCGCCGCCCGTGACTCAGGAGTCTTTCTCAAAGCTGGAGGCAACGACGCGGCACTTTAAAGGAAGCCCGACGGCACGCTACACCGTGATTGAGTTCGCCGATCTGGAGTGTCCCTCCTGCCGTAGCACCCATGAGATGGTTCTCAAGAAATTCGGCAAAGAAATTAGTGATGTTCGTCTTGGGTACCGGCACTTCCCACTCGATAATATCCATCAGTTTGCAAGTCCTGCTGCCATTGCGACTGAGTTTGCCGATAAGCAGGGGAAGTTCTGGGAGGTCTATGAGACGATTCTTGAAAAGCCAAAAGAAGATCTGAGCCAGGAGATTATTGATGCAGCAGTAAAGAAAGCTGGTCTTGATACGGCGGAGTATGAAAAAGCCAAAAAAGATCCAGAGCTTCTAAAAAAAGTGACTGTGGATCGAGACGCAGGAATTGCAGCAGGAGTGGCAGAAACACCGACATTCTTTCTGCGAGATAACCAGACGAAGACGACAAAAATGGTCACGGGCTGGCGCAATCTCTATCCCGAGCTCAAAGGCGGAATCGCTGGGCTTCCGACACCTGTGCCTGCAAGCAACCCTCCTGGGCTTCCGAGTAAGTGAGGCAGGCGACTCTCTTACTTGTTCGTCACGGAGAAACCGACTGGAACGCGCAGAACCGCTGGCAGGGGCAGTGTGATGTGCCGCTCAACGAAACAGGGCGCACTCAGGCTCGTCTTCTAGGACAGCGCCTCACGCGTCTCTGGGAGGTGGGAGCACTGCCAATACCCCAGCGCCTGCTCGCCTCAGATCTCTGTCGCGCTACCGAGACCGCTGCGCTCCTCGAATCAGGGCTCTTACTGGAAACCGACACACGGCTCCGTGAGCGCGGCTTTGGCTCGTGGGAGGGAAAGTCGCACGACGAGGTGGGCTATGCGCCAGGGAGCTCACCGCGTGCTGCGGATGCGGAGTCGCAGGAGAGTGTCTGGGAGCGGGTGGTGGCTGCGACGGAGCCGCTAGAGGGCTGTGTGCTGATTGTAGGGCATGGGGGGGCGCTACGGGCTCTACTTGCCCATGCCGCAGGGCATGGACATGAGGGGATGCGGTACTTCACCCTCGGAAATACTAGCCTCTCCGTCATCCATTTCTCTCCCGCAGGAAGACAGCTTTTACGCCTCAACGACATGGCGCACCTAGAAAACTAAAAAAACGAAGCATGCAAGAAGACAAGAAAAATCTACCCAATTTTGCCATCACGGCTCCGGGGATCTACCGTGGAGCGGCTCCCACAGCAGAGGGCCTCAAAAAGCTCAAAGCGCTTGGTGTACGAACGGTTATTGACCTGCGGATCGAGAAAAAAGGGCAAGTGGAAGAAGAGGCAGCAGTGAAAGCGCTGGGGCTCAAGCGTGTTCGTATTCCCATGGGAGCCGAGGCTCCGACGGAGAAGCAAGTCAAAGTGTTTTTGGGGCTTCTGGCCAAGTCCTCCACCGAGCCCGTCTTTGTTCACTGTCAGCACGGGGCAGACCGGACGGGGGCGATGATTGGAATCTGGCGCGTCACCCAGCAAGGGTGGGGCTTTGATCAGACTTGGATGGAGATGCGAAAGTACGGCTTCAAGACTTTCTTGAAGGATCTGAAGGGCTCTGTCGAGAAGCGAGCGAAAAAGAAATAAGGCCGGGGCAAGTGCCCCGGCCGTATTTGCAAGCTACTTCTTGCCCCCTGCCTTGAGAGCGTCGGCTTCCTTCATGAACTTGCCATCGGGCCCTTGCCAGCGCTTGGCGTTTGCATTCCAGGTCGGCTTACCAGCGGCGGCTGCGCCACCCGTCATTTTGGAGCCACCCGACATCTTAGAGCTACCACCCATCTTGGGCGTACCTGCGGTTGCGGACTTCTCACCGCCACCGGCCTTGATGAACTTGCCATCGGGGCCGCGCTTGGGGCCACCAGCAGGCTTTTTGTCGCCCGCCATCTTGTCGCCAGAAGGCTTCTTGTCGGCGGGTTTTGTGGTTCCTTGCGCCATTGCGGAGAGGGAGAACAGGCTCAGAGCGCTCAGGGCGATCAGAGACGAAACTACACGATTACGAAGCATGGTTGGCTCCTTGTACCTTAATGTTTAGGATGCGCCGCTTATACGGCGTAGTTCTTAGTGCGTCTATGAACCGGAAAAAGTTCCATGGACACGATACATTATAGCATGCCTTCTGCACAGAGAAAAACGGATTCACGGTATTGGTACCTGGATGCTCTTTCGGCCCTTGCTTTTCTGGGAATGGGGTTGTTTTTGCTACGTCCCCTTAAAAGCATTCCCGCACTCGCTTTTATTGTTGTATTCTTCAATTTAGGGATGGCGTATTTTTTTGGTCGTGCTGCGCTACGGGGGCTTCTGAAAATCCGTGAGAAAGGCTGAGGGATTCATCACATTGTGCCAATGATTCGGTAGTGGCAGGAAACTCTTTTAGTTCCTTGTTGTTATATAGGATAAGTATAATGTGCATTGTGACAGACGACGGAATTTTTCTCAGCGGGAGTCCCTTGGATCTCGTGGCGAAACTGGGAGCACTCACGCGTGTGGGGGCAGGCCGAGCTAGCCTGGGCGATCGGGGAAGTGTTCTCATGCAGCTTGAGTGTGACCGAATCGGGATGTATCACACGCAGATTGGCCCACGGTTTGCTGAGTTTGCTGCGAATCGCCTCCTGGAAAACCTCGAAGAAGAGGGACTGATCCTCATCCAGCACTAGTTTTGGTGCGTCGTGCGAAGCAGTCTCACTCCTCCGTAGATCATCCCAGTGTCTCTTTGGTGAGCTGCTCGGCTACTCCTATATAGGAGCCTGGCGTGAGTGCCTTGAGGCGTGCTTTGTCTTCTTCGGGCAGCTCAAGGGTCTCCACAAAGGCACGCATTCCCTCAGCGGTGAGCCTCTCGCCGCGCGTGAGGTCTTTGAGGCGCTCGTAGGGGTTCGCGAGGCCCGCTTTGCGCATGACGGTCTGGATCGGCTCGGCGAGCACTTCCCAGTTGGCGTCTAAGTCGGCGGCGAGGCGGGCTTCGTCGACGGTGAGCTTGCGCAGGCCACGCAGGGTGGCGGTGACGGCAATCAGCGTGTGCGCGAGGCCTGTGCCCATACTACGGATCGCCGACGAGTCCGAGAGGTCGCGCTGGAGGCGGGAGACGGCGAGCTTGCTCGCTAGGTGCTCGAAAAGCGCGTTGGCGATCCCGATATTGGCCTCGGAGTTCTCGAAGTCAATCGGATTCACTTTATGAGGCATGGTGGATGAGCCGACCTCGCCCTTGACGGTTCTCTGTCGAAACACGCCCAGCGAGATATAAGTCCAGATGTCGCGGTCAAAGTCTAATAAGATATTATTGAAGCGGGTGAGGGTGTGAAACAGCTCGGCCATGTAGTCGTGGGACTCGATCTGGGTGGTGAGCGGGTTGTAGATGAGGCCAAGGCTCTCGACAAAGCGCTGGGCGAGGGCGGGCCAGTTTGCCTTGGGGTAGGCGCTCACGTGGGCGTTGAAGCACCCGACCGCGCCGTTGAGCTTCCCTAGATACTCCTGGTTTGCCAGTTGCTTCTCTTGACGTCGCCACCGGTGTACAAAGACCGCCAGCTCTTTTCCCAGTGTGCTGGGCGAGGCGGGCTGGCCGTGGGTGCGCGAGAGCAGGGGCGTGGCGGCGTGGGGGCGTGCCATCTCCCCCACCACTTCGATCAGCTCATGGATCTTGGGCAAGAGCACGCCCTCCATCCCACTTTTCAGCATCAGGGCATGGGCGAGGTTGTTGATGTCCTCCGACGTACACGCAAAGTGAATCCACTCCAACATGTCGGCGAGGCTGCTGTCTTGGAGGCGCTCTTTGAGAAAGTACTCGACCGCTTTTACATCGTGGTTGGTCGTGCGCTCGATATCCTTAACCAGAGTCGCATCGTCTACGGAGAAGCCCTCGATAAGCTCCTCCAGAAGGGCCAGCTCTGCCTTGGTAAACGAACGAACCTCGGCGATCTCAGGCTCTTTTGAGAGCTGGATTAGCCAGCGCACCTCGACCGTCACACGGTACTTGATCAGCGCAAACTCCGAGGCGAAGTCGGCGAGGGGACGGGTAAGGGCGGCATAGCGCCCATCAAGGGGGGAGATAGCAGTCAGAGACATAACACACTATCGTACCAGATAGTCGCCCGTGCCGATCCACTTGTAGGTGGTGAGGGCTTCCAGACCCATCGGGCCGCGTGCGTGGAGCTTCTGGGTGGAGATCGCCACTTCCGCCCCGAGGCCGAACTGCCCACCGTCGTTGAAGCCCGTGGAGGCATTGACAAACACGGCGGCGGAGTCTATCTCGGCGATAAAGCGGGCGGCGTTGGTGTCGCTCTGGGTGAGGATGCCGTCGGTGTGTTGCGACGAGTGCGCTTGGATATGGGCAATCGCTTCGTCCAAACTTTTCACCACTCTAATCCCGAGCGTCAGGCTCATCCACTCCGTGTCGAACTCGTCGTCCACAAAGCGCACGCCGCGCTCGGCCAGCGCGATCTTGACCTTGGGAAGAAACGTCTCCGCGATGGCTTCGTGAACCAGCAGCGTGTCCAGGGAGTTGCAGACGCTTGGGCGGCGGCACTTGGCGTTGATGATCACGGGGATCGCCTTTTCCTGATCGGCGCTTGCGTCCACGAACAAGTGGCACACCCCAATGCCGCCGATAATCACGGGAATCGTGCTGTTCTTGCGGCAGAAATCATGGAGCCCCGCCCCGCCCCGCGGAATGATCATGTCCACGTACTGGTGCAGCTGTAGAAGCTCGCTCACCAAGCCACGATCTGGGCTGGCGATAAGCTGGATCGCATTCTTGGGTAGCACACGCTCCATCGCACGCACAAGAGCAATATTGCTCTGTAGCGTCTCCGAGCCACCGCGCAGGATCACGGCGTTGCCCGTCTTGAGCGCGAGGCTGGCGATATCCACCGTCACATTGGGCCGCGCCTCGTAGATCACGCCCAGCACGCCCAGTGGGACGCGCAGCTGGTGGAGCTTCAGGCCGCTGGGGAGCAGCTTTTCGTTGAAAACCTCGCCGACGGGATCGGGGAGTGTTGCGACCGCTCGAACATCGCCCGTGATCGCCGCCAGCCGCGCCTGCGAGAGAGCAAGGCGGTCCAGGAGCGCCTCCGAAGTGCCGTTGGCCCTCGCCGCCTCAAGATCAGCGGCATTGGCGGCAAGAATGGCCGGTGTCTCTGCATCAACGGCATCAGCCAGCGCGAGCAGGAGGGCGTTTTTTTCGTCGGTGGTTTTCTGGGCCAGAACACGGGACGCGACTTTCGCCGCCGCCCCGAGGGCATTCATATCAACGGTCATAGTAGCACCAGGTTATCGCGGTGGATCGCTTCCTCGCCATAGGTGTAGCCCAGCAGGTGCGGGATCTGGCGCGACGAAATCCCCATGAGCTGGCGTAGCTCGTCGGCGCTGTAGCTCACCAAGCCGACGGCAAGGGCGTTGCCGTTGGGAGCGAGCAGGCGCACGGCATCGCCACGCTCAAAATTACCTTCGATCTTGGTAATACCCACGGGAAGCAGGCTCGCCCCGCCTTGCTTGAGCCGCCGCACCGCTCCTAAGTCTACGGAGAGAATCCCTGCGGGGCGCTCCGCCAGCAGCCAGCGCTCGCGGCTCTCACGGCGTGTTGCGGAGGGAAGAATGGTGGTTCCGATGCGCTCACCTGCGACCAGCTTGGCGAGAATCTGGGGCTCACCGCCGGGCGCGATAATCGTCGTGGTGCCGCTCTGCCCGGCAAGCTGTGCTGCCTGCAGCTTGGTGAGCATTCCCCCCGTGCCTAGTGCCGTGCCGCTCCCACCTGCCATCGCAAAGTGGCTCTCGTCAAGACGCTCGATGACGGAGAGAAACTCCGCGTCGGGGTTGGCGCGGGGATCGGCGGTGTAGAGGCCCGAAATGTCGGAGAGAATAATGAGCAAGTCCGCGTCAATCAGATTCGCGACGAGAGCCGAGAGATTGTCGTTGTCCCCAACCCTGATTTCGTCGGTGGCAACGGTGTCGTTCTCGTTGACAATGGGGACAATTCCAGCGACTAGCATGGCTTCGAGCGCATCGCGGGCATTGAGATAGCCGCTCCGCCGCGCAATATCGCCACGCGTGAGCAAAACTTGGCTCACCGTGCGCTCGTAGATGCGAAAGAGCTCCGCCCAGAGCTGCATCAGGCGTGGCTGTCCAATCGCGGCCAGCATTTGCTTTCCCGCCAGATGCGAGGGGAGCTTGGTAAAGCCCAGCGCCTCACGCCCCGCCGCCATCGCCCCCGATGACACCAGCGTGACCTCGTGGCCCGCCTCCAGAAGCTCCGCCGTCTGGCTCGCAATCCCCAGAATCGCCCGCCGCGCCAGCCGCGTCGTCCCTCTCGTCAGGGTAGACGTCCCCAACTTAACCACAATTCGCTTAGCCATTAAGCAGGAAACAGCTCCTGCCAGGAGTTGGCTTCCAGAAGTCGGTCTGTTAGTTTCTCTAGAAAACTAAGATCCGCGCTCTCAATACGCTGGGCGATCAGTGCATCAGGCGATCCAAATTTCTTTGTTCCCAGGCGAATCAGAGTGGCTTTAGCCTCCTGCAAGCGCCCTTGGACTAAACCTTCCTGTCGACCCTCTTGTCTACCTTCTTGTCTACCTTGTTCAAGGCCGCGTTCAATACCCGTTTCCATCCAGCTTGTCACGATTTCCATCTTAGAAGATTGTATCGTCTTTGTGTTTACGGAGCAGTCCGGCTATCGTCACATCAAAGGGAATCCGTCCCGGATTCTTTTGCTGCGTGACCACGGAGCGCACCTCGATCTTGGTGATAAGCACAAGATTAGTATATCAAACTTGCGTTTGTATTGCCGGGATAACGTAGGGGCCTTTGGGAATGACGGCGATAGTCGCCTCGGGCGAGATTCGGGTGAGGGCTTCGTCCATGCTTCCCACTGCGTCAACATGGCAGCCGCGTAGCTCGGCAGCGCGCTCTGGCTCGGTGACGACAATAATCTTGTGATTTCTACAGGCGCGGGCAAGCATCTCGACTTGCCACTGGTCGGGGAGGGGCTTCCAGCCGGGGGTGCTCATCTGCGCGACAAGAGCATCTAAATCCGAGTGGGCTTCGAGAACCTCGCGGAAGTGCGCGCTCCCGATTCCTTCCTGCATCTGCGCGGCGATAATCACGGTGCCACCGGGTTTCACGATGGGATAGGCTCCGACGATTCCCTTGACAACTTGGTAGAAAGTCGCATCTAAAGGGTAGCCGCCGCCGCTGGTGAGACAGACATCTACGGCCTCAGGGATGAGGGGGCGGGCTTGCTGGGCGATGAACTCCGTGCCACGCCGCCAGTCGGTGATCCAGTGGCCACAAAAAACGCCGGTGACGCGCCGCTGCTCATCGAGCGTGACATCACAGATCAGATCCGCGGGAGCAAATGCAGCAATCGCGGTGTTTTCTTCGTGAACGGGGTTAGCATCCAGCACACCATTTCGGGCATTGTCGTGCTCCAGAAACTGCGGCGAGTGCCATGCCTGAATCGTCTCCCGGCCCGCGACACCTGGCATCACGAGCTTACGCCCGCCCGAGTAGCCTGCCATAAAGTGTGGCTCGATCAGCCCGACCGTAATTTTTAGCTCAGCATCCAGCCAGCGGGTGTCCAAATAAATCGGTAAGTTTCCCGGACTGGTGCCGATAAACCGATTGGTGCTGGGATCGTCGCAGTCGTGGTCAATGACGCGCACGCCGCTGTGCAAGATCTTCTCACCCAGCAAGTCCAAGAGCTCAGCGGGGGTGCTAGCGCGGTGGGTTCCTGTGGCGATAAGAATCGTGATGTGCTCGGGCGCAAGGCCCAGCAGTGGCAGAATCTCTCCTAAAATAAGCGGGTTGGGCACGGGGCGGGTGAAGTCACAGATGACGATGCAGGCATTGTGCTTGCCTTGGGCAAGGCGCGGTAGCTCGGCGGCCAGCAGAGCATCACGCACGGAATCCGCAGGGGAAGCGAGAGGAGGTGCGGGGGTGAGCCCCAAAACATGGTGTACCTCGCGACCCGTCAAATCTACCATCAGGCCCGTGCGGCCATAGTCCAGGGAGAGTCTCATGGAGCTATTGTAGCGGCTAAGCGTAGCAGGCTACAATACTAACCTGTCCAGATTTATCGTCTTCCTGCCAATAATACGAGGGAACCGAAAAAGTGGATGGAGGTAGGTGTTGTAGGAATGCGAATACCGGGGTTTCGTGGGAAGCGTTTGGAGAGTGCCGAGAGGGCAAAAAAAGAGCTGGGGCTAGCTGTCCTGGGAGAGCTGCCACGTCCTACGGCAGGGGCACCAAAGCTAGAGGCGGCCTACGGACATCTCTTCCAGGAGACGCTCTTACGCCTCTCGCAGGGAGAGCTACACCGCACGACCCTTGCCGTGACTTCCACACGTGAGCAGGAGGGGCGAACCTCCGTTGCCGCGAACTTGGCAATCGCTGCCGCACGTCAGGGGCGAAGTGTCTTACTGGTAGACATGGAGGCGCGCAATCCCTTACTGCACCGAATTTTTGGAGGGGACTTTGCGTCCGCCACGCCAGGGCTAGTGGATCTTCTCTCCATGGCCATCACTTCACCCTCAGAGGTAATCCTGGAGACAAGTGTCCCGCGTCTACGCCTTCTTCCTGTGGGGGACACGGAGCGCCACGATCCCGCCACACAGTTTAGCTCATCCCGGTTGGAGCACTTTGTGCGCAAGCACGCGCCTCGCCTCGCCGATATTGTGATCTTTGATGCCCCCAATGTCTTGAGCAGTGAGGCTGGTCGCCATGTACTGAGTCATGTGGATGGTTGTATCTTTGTGGTGGGACTTGGTGAGCTAGAGGCAAGTAGTGCCCGGAAGGCTCTGGAGAGGTTGGAGCACCATCAGGCGCGGGTTTTAGGGGGGGCATTTTTATCCCTGGGGAGCTTTCCCATGACCCAAGCTGTGCCTCTGCCAGGAGTTACCCTTCAGAAATCTGTTAAAACTACCGAAACACTTCATGTGGTATCTCCAACGCCATTGGAAGAACCTATCAACGTCACACCGTCCGCTCTGTCTGATCAGACGAGTGAGGTGGTAACTAAAAATGAATCGGATGGAATGTCCATGAATGCAGCACAGAAACGAGATGACGATCAGACTCCTATCCCTGAGGGTGGCTTTGGTGTCGAAGACCTAGAAGCCGTTCTCCAGGGCTGGCGACGGCGCGATACGGGAGCGTCAACCGAAGTTGTAGCACCTGCCGAAGACCAGGGAAACGTCGCGATCTCTTTGCCACCTCTCTTTAATGTTCCAACGGAAGCAAGTGATGCGATCGAAGCAAACGCGGAGGAGCCTCAGGAGGCGAGTGAGCCGGTGAGCGAGGCCGTTCCTATCGGGATTCCCATTAGCTTCCCCTTCCTTAGTGTCGCGACAAACGACGATGCCTCTGACAAGAGCGAGCCCTCCGAGAAGCCTATCTTGACCCTCGTTGAGGAAGAAGTCGCAGACGTCGTAGAAGAAGCTGAACCCGAGGTAGTGGCTGAGGCTCTAGTCGCCGAGGCCGAAGAAGAAAAAATTATTGAGCCTGAGCCTGTTGTTGTGGCAGCAGAGCCTGATGTGGAGGAACCCGTGAGCGCATTCGAGAGTGAGACAGATAGTACCTTTATGCCGGTGATCCCAGCCTTCCCCGTGCCTGTGATGACGAGCGAGGCCCCAGAGCCTGTAAAGCCTGTTGTTGTAGAGCCCGTCGCTGTAGCCCCCGAGCCAATCATCATCCCTGAGCCTGTTGTGGCAGCTGCACCGACTCCTGAGCCTGCTCCCTATATCCCGCCTGCACCGCCTGCACCGCCTGCACCGCCTGCACCGCCTGCACCATCGTGGCCAGTTGTGGCTCCCGTGGTGACTGCAGCACCCGTGATAGCGGCTCCTGCTTTTGCTCCCGTGGCCTCTGCTCCTGCGCCAGCCCGAGCAGCGCTCGACATGCAGATTGACATATTTCAGACCGGCCCTGGTGAGATGACCATGCGAGCGGCGAGTAGCAACTCCCCAGCGACGGGTGTGCCTCCTGTCTCTCTGGAGCTTGCCATGTCCATGAACTCCATGCGAGGAATGCGTGCCATCACGCCCTCCTCAAGTGGCGGCCCCGATCAGCCCCGGATTGCCCTTGAGGCAGTCTCGACCGATGCTCCTGAAGCGACCCGAATGCGCCTGGTCGTTGGAAGCACCCACGAGCCTGCTCTGGAAGTGGTTGTTCACAACGGCGCAGGAATCAGTGTCCGCACCGGCACCAGCCACGAGCAGCCCGCGGTCAAGCTAGATTCTCAGAACCTCCCCGATGGCGGCTCCGTAACGCGTGCCACTCTCTTCCCGGCCCGTGGTGGCCAGGAGATGGTGCTAGAGCTCCGCCGCGAAGCGGTCAACGATGGATTCACCGATGCCCGCTGGAAGAACCGCCTCTCGCTGTTTGCCTAAGCGAAAATCGTGGAAAGCCCTCTCCTGCCTAAGTGGTCGGAGAGGGCTTTTCTATTTTGGGGGCAGGAAATTAGCGTGCCCTGCCCGAACCATTCGGCATGAGTACGCAGTATGTGGAGCAGTGCGATGCGTGGGAGGCACGCGTGACCGAGGCCGAGGAGGCAAGCGCCGTCAGCCTGCCCAATGCTTCCAATACCGGCATTGGATCGAGGAGTAGAGAGAAAACCATGAACCCGCCCACCCCCCGCTTGACTGTCGCCTTCCTGGCTGAACTCGAAGAGCAATCGGGCTTCGATTGGTTTCACGCCGCTCCCCGCCATGAGATTCCTCTGGTTTCAAGCAGGCGATCCTATATCGCAGAAAAAGAGCTCAAACTTCGGGAGCGCCAGCTTCTCAAACTTAGTCCGACTCTTCAAAGACGGTTTCTCAGGCTTTACGCATGGGTCTCCGGGCAACGTGGGAACTTTGAGAAGGCAGCAATATTCCAGCGGAAGCTGGGCAACGCCAAAGAAGCCGACTGGCTAGCGTTTCAAGCTACTGTGGTGACCCGCATAACTGTCTTGCTCCAACCAGGGCATTGTGTGAGGGCAATTCAGCCTCTAGAGCTAGCTCAAGGGATCTGGGTCGTTTTCGCTGTCAAGGGAAATGCACCTGGCGAAGTTCTTGTGGTGCAGAAAACCTCAAACGGTTGGCGGCGGCTGGATTCGGTATCGCTGAGTGAAGAAACAGAGAGTGTTGTGCTTGTCTGCCTGGGCAAGGAGCTACTGGTGATCGAGGATCAGATAGGAGGCTCGTGGCAGCCTACGCAGGTCACGAACTACCAGCTCCGAATGGGAAAGCTCCACCCGACCAAAGAGTTTTTCAGTGAGCATGGCGTTCGGCTCCGAAAGTTCGACGGTCGCTGGACTCTTAGTACCTTTCACTGCATTGGTTATTGCCTCTCCCATGGGGAGCAGCCACGCTGGCTGGAGGTCTTTCAGCAGGGCAAAAACGGTTGGCAGCTTGCTAGTGTAAAGTACCCTGAGCTGTTCAAAGACTACCCGCACCAGATCCGAAGCCTCCTGAAGCGCTACCCAAAAGACGATGTGCTCCCTGTCTACCTGCACTGGGCCGAGCGACTTCTCCAAGGAAAACCAGTGGGGCCGCCGCCTCAGAAACACGCACAAAAGATCGACACTTAGCTCAGGCGGCCCATTCATGGGTCTTGCCGCAACAGCGGGCTGGTTTACCCGCCCGTTCCCGAAGGAAAAAATAGATGCCCGAGTATCTTGCACACAAGACGGTCAGCGATGACCAGATCAATGAATGGGTGGAGCAGTTTCACCGCGATGGGTTTTTGGTGCTCCAGGATGTTCTGACACCCGAGATGTGCGCCGCCCTGCGCGACGATTTAGACGAGGCGCTCAAAGAGAATAACGAAGAAGGCGACGGGATTATTCAGCTCCATCATCGGATGTTCGAGGTCAGCCCCACCAACCTCTCGCTCTTTGACCTAGAGCCCATCGTCACATTTGCCGAGAAGCTGATCGCCGAGACGACGCACTGTATCCACAACAATAGCTTCCGCGTGCAACCGGGGCCGGGCAAGGGGATCACCACGTGGCACCAGGACGACTCCCCGCACTTTCTGGTGACCGAAGGGGAGGCTCCCAAGAACATCAAGCTGCCCGTCTTGCTCTTCACCGCCAACTACTACCTCACCGATGTCGAGACCCCCGAGTACGGCCCGACCCAGCTCATTCCTGGCTCGCATCTCTACGGCAAGCGCTGCCCGCCTGTGATCGAGGGCACGGAGTGGGAGGACAAGACAGTCTACGCTTGTGGCAAGGCGGGGAGTGTGGTGATGTTCAACAACCAAGTCTGGCACCGGGGCGCACCCAATCTCTCGGATCGTGTCCGCTACATCACCCAGGTGAGCTATGCCCGGCGACTGGTGGGGCACAAGTACAGCCCCTTCATGAACTACCAGATGCCCGAGCATGTCTACGCCAACGCCAGCCCCCGCCTCAAGCGCCTGCTTGGCTTCCTGCCCAACGGCGCGTATGGATAAACCTCTCCTCGATTAGTCCCCCCGGTTGGAGCGGGGGAACTGGAGAGCGCGGCGCTGCAAAGGGCGTGCCGCCCATACAGAATCTTATGGCCCGAAGCGGCCTTTGTAGCTTTAGCTCATGAGCCCCGCCGTTACAATCGGCGGGGCTAGCGGTGGGGGGCTCTTACTTGAGCTTCTTGGCCTCGCCGATCACTTTCTTCGCCGCCTTGATTGCCTCTTCTGCCTCGCGCTTGTAGCCGGGGCTAAGCGGCTCGGAGAGGGCGTCTATGTTCTGGGAGACGCGGGAAAGGCGGGTGGTGAGGAGATTGGGATTGAGCTGTGGGCGCGGAGTCGGCTGGCCTTCTGCCGCAGACTCTCCGCTTCTCTCCGCCGGGGCGACTGTGGGAGGTGTGGCTGTCGGGGGACGGTTGCCTGCCTGGGGATCGCCCCCACGAAGCGTCGCGGGAGTACGTCGGTTGGCAGGCGCGTTTCCACCTGCACCGCTCCCGCCGCCGCGCTGGCCTTGACCCCCGCCGCCACCGCGTTGTCCCTGATTACCACCGCCTGCGGGCGCGATCTGTGCGAGTAGCTCCGTGATGGCCTTGATTTTTCCATCGCGCTTCGGGCTGGCAGGCTCTTTCTCCAGCGCAGTGCGCTTGGTTGTCAGGGCCGCGCGGGCAGCATCGAGCTCGCCGTAGGTATCGCGCAGCTTTGCAAGCGTGTCGTGGACTTCCTTGCGCTCCTTGTCGGTTAGATTTACCCGAGGATCATCAAAGACCGTGAGAGGCTGTGTCGAGGACTGATTCGCTACGGTCAGTGTCGCCGTGTAGCTGCCGGGAAGCAAGCGGGGGGCGGTGGCTCCCCCAAAGCCGCCGCCTTGACCGGGTGTCGCTGAATTTTCGCGGATGTCCCAGCGCAGGAGGTTCCAGCCGGTTGCGGGCTCTGCCTGGCTCAGGGTACGAACCACTTTCCCCTTGCTGTCTTTGACGGTCAGAGTCGCCGCGCCCTTGATATTTTCGCCCAAGTAGAAGCGAAACGGACTACCCGTAGTGGGGTTGGGAGCGACATAGATCTTGTGCCCCGTGGTGGCTTTTCGGCTGGCGATGCGGTAGTGAACGGCGGGTTTTGGCGGTGCAAGCGTCACGGGAGCGAGGCTCAGGGCCTTGGCTTCCAGCGCCCCGATATCGTCCAGGATCCAGATACCGCGTGCGTGGGTCGCGAAGATCAGGTCGTTGTCGCGGGGGTGGATCTGGATATCGTCCACGGGGATCGAGGCTGGGAAGGGCTTGTCGAAGCGCTCCCAGCTCCCGCCCCGGTTGAAGGAGACATAGGCACCGCGCTCAGTTCCGAGAACGAGCAGGTTCGAGGCGCGGGGATGGTCCCGTATGACACTGACCGTGGCTCCCTCCGGCAGGCTGCTGGTGAGTTTCTTCCAGGTCGCGCCAAAGTCCTCGGTCACAAAGGCGTAGGGTGTGAAGTCATCGCTGCGGTGACCATCGAAGCTAACATAGCAGCGACCTGCCGCGTACGAGCTGGCATGGACACGGCTGACATAGGTGCCTTTCGGGACGCCCGGAACCGTGCAGAGAGTCCAGGTCTTGCCGTCGTCTTGAGAGACTTGCACATTGCCATCATCGGTTCCCGCCCAGATCACGCCCTCTTTAACGGGGGACTCTGTGACGGTGACAATATAGCCGAAGCCATCTTGCCCATCGTTGCCGGAGAGGGTCTTATCGCCTACAGGCTTGCCTAGGATCGGGAGCTTGGTGCGGTCGGGCTTGGTCGTGAGATCGTCGGTTCTGCGCCAGGTGTCGCCCCGATCCAGGGAGATAAAGAGCTTGTTGCCACCAAAGAGGAGCTTCTTATTGTTGTGCGGTGAGATAAAGATCGGGCTGTTCCAGTCGAACTGGAGCCGCTCGCCAGGCGTCTCCGCGCGGGGACGAATACTCTTGCTCTCACCCGTGGCTTGGTTGCGCCGTCCAACCGCGCCGCCCTGGCTCTCGGTGTAGATAATGCGCCAGTCGAGCGGATCGGCCTGTGCGTAGAAGCCATCACCGCCGCCTACATTGAGCCACTCGTCGTTGGTGACCCCGCGCACATCCAGTGTCCGGCTGGGTGCTTCCCAGGTGCCGTTGTCTTGCAGGCCACCGTAGACATGGTAGGGCAGGCGCATGTCGTAGTGGACTTCGTAGAACTGACTAATGACGATGGTGTTGATAAAGTCCCAGGTCTTGCCTTGATCCCAGCTTACTTGGATACCGCCATCGCAGCCAAAGAGCAAGTGATCCGAGTCGGCGGGGTTGATCCAGAGTGCGTGGCCATCGGCGTGGACACGGGAGAAGGGCGAAGTGAAAGTCTTGGCACCGTCCACGGACATGTAGGTGCTCACGCCCGTCACGTAGACTGTATCCTCATCGTTGGGATCTACGCGAATCTGCGAGAAGTACATCGGGCGCGGGTTGGTCGCCGCACGCTTCTCCCAGTTCTCGCCGCCATCGTCCGTGCGCCAGACATTTCCATTGCCCTGTGCGGACTGCGTGCCGCCCTTGTTGTCGTTCTCCCACGTGACATAGACAATCTTCGGGTTCTTGGGATAGATCGCGATTCCGATGCGCCCGACTTCGCCGCCTGGCAAGCCGCCCGAGAGCTTCTTCCAGGTCTTGCCCGCGTCCGTAGTCTTGTAGAGCCCGCCGTCGCTACTGCCACCCACAAACCCGAACGCCGAGCGTCGCCGGGTGTAGGCCGCTGCGTAGAGCGTGTTCGGGTCTTTCGGGTCCATTGCGACATCGGTGACTCCTGTGTCTTCGTTGATGTAGAGAGACTTTGTCCAGCTCTTGCCACCGTCGGTGGACTTGTAGAGCCCGCGCTCCGGGTTTGCGCCCCAGAGCTTGCCCAGCGCCGCGACATAGAGCGTGTTGGGGTCTTTGGGGTGCACCACGACACGCCCAATGTGCTGGGTCTTCTCCAAACCTAAGTGCTTCCAGGTCTTGCCCGCATCGTCGGACTTGTACATGCCGTAGCCCCAGGAGCTGCTCTGGCGGTTGTTGGCCTCGCCACTGCCCACATAGACAATATTCGGGTCGCTAGGCGCAATGGCAATATCGCCGATACTGCTGGTCTCGTAGCCATCGAAGATACTCTCAAACGTGGTGCCGTTGTTGCTGGTCTTGAAAATACCGCCTGCCGCCGTGGCGACATAGTAGGTCTTGGGGTCGGACTCCACCACTGCAAGGTCATCAATGCGCCCGCCCATGATCGCGGGGCCAATGTTGCGCCAGCTCAGATCCGTCAAGACAGGGTCGGTCTTGGTATCTTGTGCGAAGAGAGGGGAAGTAATGAGGCTTAAGCTAAGAATTGTCAAAGGGAGGAAATGGCATTTCATGCCGCGATTTTACCTGAAATATCCCTCCTCCCCCTACCCCTCCTCACAATCCTGGGAGGAGGGGGTATTATTTTTTGGATGCGCGTTAAAATTTGTGGAATTACGAACGTGGAAGATGCCTTGCTGGCCGCCGAGCTAGGAGCCGATGCGCTAGGCGTCATTGCCGTTCCGGAGACGCCTCGCTATGTGTCTGCAACAGTCGTTGCGCAGATCCGCGCCGTACTGCCGCCGTTCTTGCCGCTGGTCGTGGTGGCAAAAAATGCCCAGCAAGCCCAGGGCTACGAAAAGAGCGCGGATGCCTTCCAGCTCTACGACGGCCCACTGATTCCCGGCGCTCGCTGCGTCCGTGTGGTTCGGGTGCGCGACGACTCCAGCCTCGCCGCCGTCGCGCAGGCTGCCGCCGAGCTGGTAAGTGCGGTTCATCTCGATGCCTACCACGAGAAAGCCCTCGGCGGCGCGGGCGTCGCCTTCGACTGGAGCCTTGCCGTGGCCGCAAAAGCATCGCTTCAAGGCAAGCCTCTGATTCTCGCCGGTGGTCTCACCCCAGAGAATGTCGCGGAGGCGATTGCGCTGGTGCAGCCCTATGCCGTAGACATCTCATCGGGCGTGGAGGCGTTTCCGGGAAAGAAAGACCCGCAAAAGCTCCGCGACTTCATCGTGGCAGCGAAATCTGCCGGATAATAAGCCATGCGTATTGCGCCGTTTACCGAGTCTTGGTCAGATCCGCCGTATATCGAGCACCTAGGGCAGTTTGTACGCCTCGTGCCCACCAACCCAGCACGCGACAGCCTGGAGCTCTTTACCGCCGCTCATACAGGTGATTTTGAGGCCGTCTGGCGCTACATGACCCAGGGGCCATTTGAGAGTGAGATGGCATTTCGGCGCTATCTGGAGTCGCTTCAGAGCCGCGACGACTGGCAGCCGTACACCGTGCGGCGCCTGGACAACAGCGCGACTCTCGGGATGATCTCGGTGATGCGCATCGAGCCGCGCGATGGTGTTGCGGAGCTGGGGAGTATCTGGTACACCCCCAAAGCCCAGCGCACTGCTACCAATACCGAGACAATCTATCTCTTGCTCAAGCATCTCTTCGAAGCCTGTGACTACCGGCGCGTCGAGTGGAAGTGCGACTCTCGCAACGAGCGCAGCGCCGCCGCCGCCCGCCGCCTTGGCTTCGCGTATGAGGGCTGCTTCCGCCAGCACATGATCAGCAAGGGCGTCAGCCGCGACACGCTCTGGTTTGCGATGCTGGACGGCGAGTGGGAAGCAAAAAAAGCCCACTTCGAGCGCGTACTCTACTCGGGTGAGAGCGTCTCGCTGAGCGAGCTGAATGGAACTCCCCCCTAACCCCCGCCAGGCGGGGGGACAATAAGGAAATTCCCCTCCTCCCAGGATTGGGAGGAGGGGCAGGGGAGGAGGGTTAAAGCTCGATCGTGCCTTCGTAGACGAAGGCGGCGGAGCCGGTCATGTAGACGTGGTTGTTGATGCCCCACTGGATTCTAAGATCGCCGCCAGGGAGATGGACGAGCACATCGCGGCCCGTGAGGCCGTTGAGGTGCGCCGCCACTCCAACCGCACACGCACCGGTGCCACAGGCGAGGGTGGGGCCTGCGCCACGCTCCCAGATCTTCATGACAAGCTCATCGCGGCCCACGAGCTGGGCGGCATGGACATTGGTGCGCTTGGGAAACGCGGGGTGCGTCTCCAGCTTTGGCCCGACGCGCAAGATCAGCTCGTCAGTGGCTTGCTCGGGGAAGAAGACGATATGAGGGTTGCCCATGGAGACGCCCGTGATGTAGAGCACCTCGCCGTCTAGCTTCAGTGCCTCGTGGAGTACCGGGCCGGAAGGGCCTTCCATGGGGAGCTGGGCACGCTCTAGGCGCGGCTCGCCCATGTCCACACGCACTTGGGTGACCTTGCTGTCTTCAACCATCAAGTCGAGCATCATGATCCCGGCGAGTGTCTCGACAGAGATCTCTGTTTTGGCGGTCAGGCCGCTATCAAAAGCATACTTAGCAAAGCAGCGAATGCCATTGCCGCACATCTCCGCCTCACTGCCATCTGGGTTGAACATCCGCATGGCAAAGTCTGCCTTCTCGGAGGGGAGGACGGAGATCGTCCCATCCCCTCCAATTCCGAAGCGGCGGTCGCAGAGCTGCATCGCGGCGTCCTGGATCTGATCAATCGTCGGTGCACCCGGCTGGAGGTGATCGAAAACGGGGAAGTCGTTGCCGATCCCCTGCATCTTGACAAAACGAACCGTCACTCGGGGGCTTCCTCACTCACGGGGGCAGGCTCGCCTTCTATCGCCGGGCCATTCTCAGGGTGCAGGCGTACGGGGCGCATGGGGACAATACTGGTGACAGCACTCTTGTAAACGAGCTGTGTGGGGCGGCCCGGCGACTCCAGCAAGACGGTGAAGGCATCAAAGCCACGCACATGCCCACGGAGCTGCACCGAGTTGGTCAGGTAGATCGTTACCGCAATGTTATCCTTGCGAACCTGGTTCAGAAAGAGATCCTGAAGCGCTTGTGTTTTATTCATACGGATATCCCTATTTCCAGGCGCTCAGCTACGTCCTCTGCCGAGTCGCCCTCTTTAATATTAGTCCAGTTTACGGCTGGATCATTTCGAAACCACGAGAGCTGTCGTTTTGCGTAGCGCCGTGTGTCCCTCTTGATCATCGCGACTGTGTCCTCTAAGCTAACCTCGTCGCAGTGGAATTGTACCAGATGTCGGTAGCCGAGGCTTATCAAGCTCTTCGCATCACGGGGAACGCCTGAGTCGAGAAGCTGGCGCACTTCGGCGATAAAGCCCTCCGTCATCATCTGATCCACCCGCCGATCAATACGCTCATACAGCGCCTCACGCTCCCGATCCAGCCCGAGAATCTGCACGCCGGGCTTTAAGATGCCGTGCACGCCCTCCGGTGTGTGAAAGCTGCTCAGTGGCTGGCCCGTCACCTCGAAGACTTCGAGTGCCCGAATGATGCGCTTACCGTCACCCGGCTGAATCTTCGCCGCTGATGGGGGGTCTATCCCCGTGAGTTTCGCGTGAAGCCAGGGAGCCCCAAACTCCTCCACCTCCGCCCAGCGCGCCGCGCGGAACTCGGGCTGGGGAGCGGCGGCAGGAATCGAGAGCTCGGAGGTCACCGCACGGACGTAGAGCCCGGTGCCACCCAAAAGAATCGGCAGCTTCCCCCGAGAGCGAATCTCGGAGATCGCCGCACTCGCCAAGCGCTCAAAGTCCGTCATCGTGAAGTCGTCGGTGGGCTCCGCGACATCTATTAGGTGAAAGCGCACCCGCGCTTGTTCGTCTTGAGTGGGCTTGGCGGAGCCAATATCCAGCTTTTTATAGACCGCCACAGCATCGGCGCTGATCAGCTCTCCGTTCAGCCGCTCCGCCAGCGCGATTCCCACCGCCGTCTTTCCCACCGCCGTCGGCCCCACTAATGCAAGAAGTTTTTCCACGCAAGCAGTATATCGGTACAATAGCGCCATGGAATCCGCAAAGCCGCAGGCCCTTGCCTACGTCCCCGACCCCGACGACCTCACCCAGATCGAGCGCGATCTGCGCTTTTACCCTGCCACGACCCCAGAGCCAAAGGCGCTATCTCTCTCGCAGCTCGCGCACTACAACCAGCACGGCTACATCCGCCCCGTCCCGATCTTCACCAACGGCGAAATCTCCGCGCTCCGTGCCCGCTTCGACGACGTGCTTGCCCAGACCCTCGCCTCCGGCGGAAGCAGCTACTCCATTGCCACGGCGCACCGAAAGCACGCCTTCGTCTACGATATTCTCAAGCACCCCAAGATAATCGCGGCGGTCTGCGATATCCTCGGCCCCGACGTGATTGGCTGGGGCGCGCACTTCTTCTGCAAGCTGCCCCACGACGGCAAGAAAGTGGACTGGCACCAAGACGCCGTGTTCTGGCCACTGACCCCGAGCAAAACCGTCACCGTCTGGCTGGCCATCGACGACGCCGACCCCGAGAACGCCAACATGCGCTTCATCCCCGGCTCGCACGTCCACGGCCCTGTGATGCACCTGCCCTCCAGCGCCGCCGAGGACAACGTCCTCAACCTGAAAATCGAAAACGCCGAGCAGTTCGGCGACACCCCCGTAGACGATAGCCTCAAAGCGGGCGAAGCCTCCCTCCACTCGGATTTATTGCTCCACGGCTCCGAGCCCAATACTTCGGGCCGCCGCCGCTGCGGCCTCACCCTCCGCTACTGCGCCGCTGAGGTAAAAGCCCATCTCGGCTGGGACGACAAAGGAATCGTCGTGGCGGGAGAAGATCGGGCAGGCAACTGGAAAAACGCGGCACGGCCAGAGTAAGCTTCTGCAGAAAACTATACCATGGAATATTTGCAACGAAACGTCGAAACATTCGAAGAAATATTGAAAGACCTACAATTTATGGGGCCTTGTCTTGGGATCATTCTTATGGATGGTTCGAAAATTGGTATTTTTGAAGACTGGATAAAAGAACGGGATTTTGAGGGGATTGATAACCATTGGTGCGCATCTCGCTGTTGAGAGGTGCTGATATTTCTTGAGCCAAGTGACTTGCGATAGGATGAGTTGTCTAAACAATTCCTGGAGCAAATCACTTGACCCTCACTGATTTTATCGCCACTTTGTTCTTTCA
>JAPLCP010000222.1 GCA_026392155.1 Armatimonadota bacterium
GGATATTTCCACGGGCGTGCACCGGACGACGTTCACCCAGAACGGCATCGCCTACACCCGCGAGGCGTTTGTCAGCCGCCCAGCGCAGGCGCTGGTACTCCGCTACACCGCCGACAAGCCCGGCGCACTCTCCGGCTCGCTCAAGCTACGCTCGGGCCAGCCCAACACGCCGGTCAGCGCCAGTGCCAGCGGGCTTTTCTGGGATGCGGTGATGCCCAACAAGCTGCGCCATGCCTGCGGTCTGCGTGTCAAGAACACCGGCGGCAAGGTCAGCGGCGAGGGCGGCGATACGCTGCGCTTTGCGGGCTGTAGCAGCCTGATCGTGACTCTCTGCGCACGGACGGACTATAAGCCCGACTTTCGCGCGGGCTGGCGAGGCGAGGCTCCGGCTCCCGTGGTGGCGCGTGAGCTGGCAGGAGCTTCAGCCAAGCCCTATGCCCAGCTCCTCAAGGCGCATCAAGCCGATCTGGCACGGCTTCTGGAGCGCGTGACCGTTCGCTGGGGCCGGCAGGAGCTTCAGCCAAGCCCTATGCCCAGCTCCTCAAGGCGCATCAAGCCGATCTGGCACGGCTTCTGGAGCGCGTGACCGTTCGCTGGGGCCGCACCGACAGCACAACCGCCGCGCTGCCCACCGATGCCCGCCTGAAGCGCTACAGCAAGGGCGAGAGCGATCCTGAGCTGGAGCAAACGATGTTCTTCTACGGGCGCTACCTCCTGGCGAGCTGCTCCCGGCCCGGTGGCCTGCCCGCCAATTTACAAGGGCTCTGGAACGACAGCAACTCCCCCGCGTGGGCATCGGACTACCACAACAATATCAATCTCCAGATGAACTACTGGCACGCCGAGACCACGGGCCTCGCCGAGTGCCACGAGCCGCTTCTCGAGTTTGTCGCCGCCGCCGTCGAGCCCTGCCGGATCGCCACCAAGCGTGCCTTTGGCGAGAAGACCCGAGGCTGGACCGCGCGAACGTCGCAGAGTATCTTTGGCGGCAACGGCTGGGAGTGGAACATCCCCGCCAGCGCCTGGTACGCCCAGCACTTTGTGGAGCACTACGCCTTCACGCAAGACCGAAAGTTCCTAGAGCGCGCCTATCCGATTGTGAAAGAGATCTGTGAGTACTGGGAGGATCACCTCAAGCGCCTGCCGGAGGGGGCTCTGGTCGCGCCTAACGGCTGGTCACCCGAGCACGGGCCGCGCGAGGACGGTGTCATGCACGACCAGCAGCTCATCTGGGACTTATTCGCGGGTTATCTGGAGCTGGCCAAGGCGCTAAATACCGACCCTGACTATCAGAAGAAAGTGGCGACGATGCAAGCCCAGCTCGCGCCCAACAAGATCGGCAAGTGGGGCCAGCTCCAGGAGTGGCAGGCCGACCGCGACGACCCCAAAGACACGCACCGGCATATCTCGCACCTCTTTGCGGTCTATCCCGGCAAGCAGATCAGCCCGACTACCACGCCCGAGCTGGCCAAAGCCGCAACTCTCTCCCTCAAGGCCCGTAGCAACGACCAAGCGGGGCAGCCTTTCACGGTCCAGACAACCATTGGAGACAGTCGCCGCTCGTGGACGTGGCCGTGGCGCTGCGCCTGCTGGGCGCGTCTGGGCGAGGCAGAGCGGGCCGGGATCATGGTGCGGGGCCTCTTGACCTACAACACGCTCCCCAATCTCTTCTGCGACCATCCCCCCTTCCAGATGGACGGCAACTTCGGCATCTCCGCCGCCATCGCCGAGTGCCTGCTCCAGAGCCACGCGGGCGAGCTTCACCTGCTCCCTGCGCTCCCCAAAGCCTGGGCCACCGAGGGCAGCTTCACCGGCCTGCGCGCCCGAGGCGGCTACCGCGTGGACTGCGCCTGGAAAGACGGTAAAGTAATCTCCCATCGCATCATCGCCGACCGGGCCAAGAGCAAGAAAGCCCCCGTCAAAGTGCGCCTCAACGGAGAGCTACGGAGCGTCGTGCCGGAATAGCTATTTCTTGGGCCAGTCCTTGGGCATCCAGCGGGGGAGGCGAGCAATCTGGCTTCGGGCCGCATCGCTGGTGGGGACACCCCAGGCGGTGAAGAACGGCCCGAGATTTTTATTGATGGCGCGAGAGAACCGGGTCATGAACTGGTCACGCTTCTGCTGATCCGTGGTAGGCAGGGACTCTTGGGGCGCTTTCTCATACTCGGCAAAAACGCGCTTAAACGCCTCCCAGCCAAACGCATCTTTGAGCTGAATAAAGAGGGTCAGCGCCAGAAAGGGGTCGTCCTGCCACTTGGCGTAGGGGGCACCGGCGGCGAGATAGGCTTGCTGGCGCTCGCGCATGATTTTTGGGTCTAGCCCAGGGTGTCCTATTTTGTCGCCGTTGAGTTTTTCGGTGCAGTAGAGTGAGAGTAGGTTATTCGTGACCTCACCACAGCCCTCCCAGGTCCACCACTCACGCTGGTGGTTGTGGCCTAGCTCATGATAGAAGCCCCAGTTCGGCTCGCCGCTGCGGCCACGCAGGACGCTCAGGTCCACAAAGCGCCGCGCGATCTCATCGGTGTAGGTCATGATTGGGTAGCCTGAGTGCATGTAGCCCGCGCTGATCTGCTTGTCCACGACGTAGCGCTCAGGGCGGGGGCGGTTCTTGGGGATCTGGTAGAGCTCAGCGGCCAGATCCGAGACCTCGTCCCAGTAAGCCAGCAGCGCCTCGGGGTCGTCGAGGGTGCGCACCACACCGGAGGGCACGGAGAGAATGATATTCTTTCCCTCAAGCTCCGCCCAAGGCCCAGGCGCGCTGCGGATGCTACTGCGCCAGTCCGCCAGCGAGGTCACGCCCCGCACAAAGCGCGGCGCGGCGACAGCCCCAGAGATCGTCACCGTGAGCGTGTCTTTGGCAAAGCCCTCGGGGACATCTATATAGACCGTTCCACCAAACGCGCTGGTGAGCTTGAAGGTCGGCTGGTTGATCGGGCGGCTCAGCGTGATCTCGGGGAAGCGCTCCCATTTTTCTAAGTTCCAGAGGGTGTCCTCATGGCAGCCAATCCGTACGGAGAGGCCCTTTCCTGCCAGCGTGGGGGGCACGGTGACCGTCAGCGGCGCTCCGGGGGCTGCGTAGAGCCCTGTGCCCTGCCAACCTGGCACGCCGCCGGCGACGGTCACTTTCTGATTTTCAAGACGCGGTGCATCAAAGGCCACGGCTCCCGGAAAGCTCCCCGACGAGATATGCGCAGGCTGACGGGCCGCCGAGCCGCGCCGGATCGCGTTTTGCTCTAGGACAGTCTTGAGACGTGCCACGGGCTGATCCACCCCGATTGGAAAGACGGTGTTTCCGGCAAAGCGCTTGGTAAGCGCGGTCACTTGGGGCAGAAACCGGGGCTCATCGCCCGGCAGCGGCCCAATGGCGCTCGTGAGGGTCTGCCCCACCTGTGCAAGGTCGCTGGCAGACAGGGGCATGGTGTTGTCTGCGTGGCTCTGTAGCGCGGCCAGTGCGGTCTTGGCATGGAGCAGCTCGAGCGGCCCCGAGTCGGCCTTCCAGCCTTTCTCCCCGGTCTTCTCAAAGAACCCATCAGCCCAAGCAATTCCCAGGCGCGTGAGGAGCTTATTGCCACCGTGATCCGCGCTCAGGGTCTTGCCAGGGTGCGTCTGAACCCAGCCCCAGCCCAGGGAGTCCATCATGACCCCGCCACCACTGCGTACAAAGATCGTCAGTGCCTGCGCCAGCCGCACGCCCGCCTTGTCATCGAGCGCCGTCGCGTTCATCAACACGGCATCAAAGCCGGGCGACTCGATCTGGCTCTGGAGCTGCGCAGTGGTCAGGCGCACCACTTTAAGCCCCGCTTTCTCCAGAATATCTGCCACGTAGGGCCGCTCGACCACTGCCACGGTTGCTGTCGGCATCGCCATTATCCAGCGCACGGCATTGAGCAAAAACTGGGTATTGTCTGGGTTCTTGAGAGCCTCCTCCGCAAGAAAGCCATCGTGCCCAATGGCAACCGCGCGGCCTCGCTCAAAGCGGCTCGCCGCGATCATCGGCAAGCGTCGGCTCTCGCTCCGCCCGGCAACGACCACAAAGGCATTGTCCCCAAACACCGAGAGCGGCCCTGGAATCGCGCCGGGCGCAATCAGCTCCGTGACATTGCTCAGGAGAGCAGCAAGGTCCGCCTGCCGGGAGCGTAGCACAACGGAGGGCGGTGCAACCAAGGCGGGAGGAGGAACAAGCGCGGTATAGAGCGCCGGAAAGACAACAAACGGCATACCCTGACCCTACCATTGTACGAGGTCGCTTGTCAACCTTGCTTCTTCGCTTCTCCCCTCAGGCTGTCCTCAGCGTAAACAATGTGACTTCGGGAGGGCAGTTGAGGCGAACCGGGTAGCCGGTGCAGCCGATTCCCCGGCTAATATAGAGCTGGGCTTTGTCGTAGGTGCCCCAGCCGTCTATTTGGGCGAAGCCTTCCATGCCGGGGGGATAGTGTGGGGGCAGGCCAGGGACGTGCAGGGCCTGGCTGAGACGTAGCGCACGCCCACGGGGTTGTGGGTCAGAAAGAGGAGCGCATCTCCCTCAGGGATGCCTCTGAGGGCCAGCTCCGTGTTGGGAGCTCCCTTGATCGTGTCCTCAATCCCCGAGACCCAGAAGCCAGGGGCCAGCTCCGTGCGGTCGTTGCGGAGCATGGTAACCCCGGCATGTGCGGTCAGAAGCGAGCAGACCCAGCTGGGGTTCTGGTAGTCGTGGTTGCCCAGAACTCCGACAATGCCCAGGCGTGGAGAAAGCGAGGCGAGTCGCTTGGCGAAGGGGAGCGTATCGGCGGCATCCCAGCGGACATAGTCGCCGGTCAGCACCACCAGATCCGGCTTCCAGATCGCCGTCTGACGCACGGCAGCCTCGATCACGGAGTCCGGAGTGAGATTCCCACGGTGCGGGTCGGTGAGCTGCACGACCTTCAGCCCCTCCAGCGCAGGGGGCAGGTTCGGCAGGACAACCTCAAAGGCTCGTGCCTCAATCAAGAACGGCTCCGCCAGCCCTTCGGCCAGAGTCACCGCCGCCACTCCGGCGCAGAGTCGAAAGAAAACCTGACGCGTGGCGGCACGTCGGGTAAGCTTAGGCGAATTACTTTGTTCAGCAAAGTTCATAAAAAGAGATACGCAAGTGCACTGCCAGAACGTTCCCGATAGAGGAAAAGTGGCGGAGATTCAGAAGTCGCGGTATACTCGCACTTCTGTGTGAGGGTTGAAAATACCGCTCTCAAACGATTTTCTGGGAAGACCTAAAGGACAGTACAATGCCCCTACCAAAACGACGACATTCTAGCACGCGTCAGGCCAAGCGCCGGACGCACTACAAGCTCACTCCGCCGAGCCTGACCTTCTGCAAGCGCTGCAATGAAATGGCCCGTAGCCACTACATCTGTGCGAGCTGTGGCTACTACAATGGCCGCCAGTGGCTCACGCCCAAGGCCGAAGCTACGGCGTAGGCACCTTAGACCTACGTGATCTCAATAGCGCTCGATGCCGTCGGCGGTGATCATGCCCCGGCGCAGATCGTTCGCGGTGCGGTTGACTTTGTCCGCTCCGAACTCGGAGAGGGCGTGCGTGTTTTACTCGTCGGCGATGCACAAATCATCGCCGCAGAGCTCGTCGCCTGTGATGCGGACGGCGATACGCGTCTGCCTATCGTCCATGCTCCTCAAGTCGTCACGATGGAGGAGCACCCGATGGAGGCGATTCGCAAAAAGCCCGAGTCGTCTATCTCAATCTGTGCCAAGCTGGTCAAGAGCGGCGAGGCACAGGCGACCCTCTCGGCAGGCAACACCGGCGCGTGCATGCTGGCCGCTCTGCTCATTATCGAGCGTCTCGCCCGCATCAGCCGCCCTCCTATCGCCTCGCTTCTTCCCACGGAAACCGGTCGTCACTGCCTGCTGGTAGACGCGGGCTCCAACGTAGACTGCCAGCCCTCTCACTTAGCGGACTTCGCGCTTCTCGGCTCACTCTACGCCCAGCATGTCATGGGCATCGAGAACCCCAGCGTTGCCTTACTCTCCAATGGTGAGGAAGATACCAAGGGCAATGAGCTGGTGAAAAAATCCCGTCCGCTGATTCAGGCCCTCCCCGTGAACTTCGTCGGCAATATCGAGAGCAGCCATCTCTTCGAAGGCGGCGTGGATGTGATTGTCGCTGATGGCTTCGAGGGAAATATCTTGCTCAAGGCAGCAGAAGGCATGGGCAAGCTTGCCATTGTTCATGTCCAGCGCACCCTCGCCGAGGCCCAGACCGATGGCGAGCGAGCTGTCTTAAAATCGGCGCTCAAAAAACTGATCGCGGCAGGAGACTACGCGGAGTACGGTGGTGCTCCCCTACTTGGTGTCAATGGCCTCTCTCTGATTGCCCATGGCCGCTCCAACGCCCGTGCGATCTTTAGTGGTCTCCGGCTCGCCACACAGGCAGTACGCTCTGGCTATGTAAATGCGGTAAAATCCGCCCTAGAAGGAATACCGATAGAATGAGGACGCTGCGGCGAGCCACGATAGCAGGAATTGGCAAGTACACTCCTGAGCGCATACTAACAAACGACGAGCTCTCTCAGATCGTAGACACCAACGATGAGTGGATTGTCCAGCGCACCGGGATCCGGGAGCGACGTATCGCAGCAGAGAACGAGGCGACCTCGGACATGGCGGTCAAGGCAGCCCAAGAGGCGCTCGATCGTGCGGGAATCACCGCCGCACAGCTCGATGTTATCGTGGTTGCCACTTGTACCCCCGATTTCAATAACTTCCCCGCCACCGCGATGCTGGTTCAGAACGCCCTCGGTGCGCCGCAGACCACCGCCTTTGATGTCTCCGTTGCCTGCGCAGGCTTTGCCCACGGCCTTGATGTCGGCGCACAGTTTATCGAGACGGGTCGCGCCAAAAACGTGCTGGTGATCGGGGCTGAGAAGATGTCTAGTGTCGTGAACTGGGAAGACCGCGCCACGTGCATTCTCTTTGGCGATGCCGCCGGAGCCGTGCTCTTGCAGCCCAGTGACGATGAGAGCGGCTTGCTGGCCTCAGATCTTGGCGCGGACGGTAGCGGTGCGTGCCTGCTCAACCTCCCTGCCGGGGGAAGCCGCCACCCCATGACCCCCGAGCTTTTAGCGGGCAAAGAAAACACGGCGCACATGGACGGTAAAGCGGTCTTCAAGTTTGGCGTAAAAGTGATGGGCGAGACCGCGCTCAAAGCCCTAGCACGTGCGGGAATGACCGAGAGCGATATTGACATGCTCGTTCCCCATCAGGCCAATATCCGCATCATCCAAGCCGCCGCCGAGCGCATGGGCCTCGTCGAGAGCGATGGCTCCCTCAGCCATAAAGTGGCGGTCAATATTGATCGCTACGGCAATACCAGCGCAGCCTCGGTTCCCCTTGCCCTCTACGAAGCGTGGCAGGAAGGCCGGATTGTCGAAGGCAATATCGTCGTCACCATTGGCTTTGGAGCCGGTCTTGCCTGGGGAGCGAATGTGATTCGCTGGGGTAAATTAGCCCCATGAAAATAGCGTTTGTCTTTCCTGGCCAAGGCGCACAAGCGGTCGGGATGGGCCACGATCTTTTTGAGAGCTCTCCCGCTGCCCGCGCTGCTTTCGAGCAAGTCGATGCCGCCTGCGGAGTGTCTGTCTCATCACTGTGCTTTGAAGGCCCAGAAGCGGCACTCAAAGAGACGAAGAACACCCAGCCGTGTCTCTTTGCCACCAGCGTCGCCGCACTGGCCGCCTGCCGTGAGGCGGGCCTAGAGCCTGCGGCCGTCGCAGGGCACTCGGTGGGTGAGTACGCCGCTCTCGTCGCCGCGGGAGCCTTTGATCTCGCCACAGGGGCCAAGCTGGTTCAACAGCGCGCCCTCGCGATGGCCGAGGCCGCCACACAGAACCCCGGCTCGATGGCCGCCGTGCTCGGCCTGGACGCGAGTGTGGTGAAAGAAGTTTGTGATTCCTTGAAAAGCTCCCCCAATCTTGGGGGCGGGGGGGGCCCTATCGTGGTGCCTGCCAACGACAACTGTCCGGGCCAAGTCGTGATCTCAGGCGAGGCCGAGGCGCTCACGGAAGTCGCGCCGCTGCTTAAAGAGCGTGGCGCAAAGAGAGTTCTGCCGCTGGAAGTCTCGGGTGCGTTCCACTCTCCCTTAATGGAGTCTGCGGCAGATGTACTGAAGCCGATTATTGACAGTGTGGCGATCACAGCGCCGAGCCTACCGATTGTCGCCAATGTCACGGCAGAGTACGAGAGCAGCGCCGATGAGATCAAAGCCAATCTTGTCGCGCAAGTGGCAGGGCCGGTGCGCTGGACAGAGACGATCCAAAAGCTCACTGCCGATGGCTACACGCATTTTGTCGAGTGTGGCAGTGGGAAGGTTCTGGCGGGCCTGATCAAGCGCACTGCCCCCGACGCCGTAGTGTTCTCCGTGGGCGACAGCGCCAGCCTAGCCGCCGCCATTGAGGGACTACAGGGACGAAAAGCATGAGTCTAGAAGGAAAGATCGCCATTGTCACCGGCGCGGGTCGGGGCGGGCGCGGGATCGGGCGCGGGATTGCACTGGCACTGGCCCATGCGGGAGCCGATGTGGTCATCACCTCCCGTAGCAATATCGCCGATGCGGAAGCCGTCGCGGAGGCGGTGCGTGAGACGGGCCGTACGGCGCTCGCGATTCCGTGCGATGTGAGCGATGCCGCCTCGGTTGATAGCCTCTTTGCCACTGTGAAAGAGCAGCTCGGGCGGGTAGATATCTTAGTGAACAACGCCGGGATCACCCGCGACACGCTTCTTCTGCGCATGAGCGAGGACGACTGGGATGGCGTGCTGGATGCGAACCTCAAGGGGACGTTTCTGTGCACCCGCGCCGCCGCCAAGATCATGCTCAAGCAAAAATCCGGGCGCATTATCAATATTACTTCGGTCAATGGGCAGGTAGGAAGCCCCGGTCAGGCGAATTATTCCGCGTCGAAAGCGGGTATGATTGGCTTTACCAAGAGCGTGGCGCGCGAGCTGGCCTCACGGAGCATCACCGTGAACGCTGTCGCACCAGGCTTTATTGATACCCAGATGACCGATTTCGTCTCGGGCGACTCGCGAGAGAAGCTTTTAGAGAAAATTCCGCTGGGTCGGTTCGGCACAGCGGAGGACGTGGGCGCAGCAGTGGCGTTTCTGGCGTCGGAGGCCGCGTCGTATATCACTGGGCAGACACTCACTATTGATGGTGGATTGACTGTCTAACCCAAGCTTTTATTGAGGAGCATAAGGAAATGTCTACGTTTGAGCGTGTGAAGAAGGTTGTTGTGGAGCAGCTGGAAGTTGATGAGAAAGAAGTCACTCCGGAAGCTTCTTTTGTAGATGATCTAGGGGCTGACTCTCTAGACGTCGTGGAGCTTGTCATGGGCCTCGAAGAAGAGTTCGATATCGAGATCCCCGATGAGTCCGCCGAGAAGATCACCAATGTCCAGCAGGCAATTGACTACATCGAAGAGAAAACCAAGGGCTAATTTCGCCCTGAGCCGGCGGTATGGGACGAAGGTCCCATGCCGCCGCTTTTTTTTTATGATACAGAATTAAGCTGTGAATAAGCGCATTGTCGTAACAGGAATTGGAGCGGTCACACCGCTGGGCATCGGGAAAGATGCCTACTGGAAAAACCTCACCGCTGGGGTCTGCGGAGTCGGGCCGATCACGCTCTTTGATGCGGAGCGCTTCGATGTCAAGATCGCCGCCGAAGTGAAAGACTTCGACCCGACGGCGTATGTAGATCGCAAAGAAGCCAAGCGCATGGATAGGTTTGTCCAGTTCGCCGTTGCCGCGTCGCTACTGGCGCTGGAAGACGCGGGCCTGAGCGTCACCGATCAAAATGCCGAGCGTGTGGGAGTCGTGATTGGCTCAGGGATTGGCGGACTCCAGACCTTAGAAGACCAAGTGCGCATCTTGGTGGAGAAAGGCCCCAGCCGCGTCTCGCCGTTTCTGGTGCCGATGATGATTGGGAACATGGCCTCCGGGCACGTCTCGATCCTCACGGGCGCAAAAGGCCCTAACTCCTGCACCACGACTGCCTGCGCCTCCAGTGCCCATGCCTTGGGCGATAGCCTGGAGATTCTGCGACGTGGCGCCGCCGACGTGATGATTACGGGCGGAGCCGAGGCGGGTGTCGTGCCGGTCTCGATTGCAGGTTTTGCCAACATGAAGGCCATGGCCTCCAACTTCAACGACAACCCCACCGCAGCATCGCGGCCCTTTGATGCGAATCGCTCAGGCTTTGTGATCGGTGAGGGCGCGGGGATTCTGATCTTAGAAACTCTGGAGCACGCCGAGGCGCGCGGTGCCCCTATCTACGCGGAGCTCGCAGGCTACGGCATGACAGCGGATGCCTACCACATGAGCTCGCCCCCGCCGGATGGCAACGGAGTCGCGCGTGCGCTGAGCTACGCTCTGAAGAACGCCGGGCTTGAGCCCGAGCAAGTCCAGCACGTCAATGCCCACGCGACGTCCACACCACTCGGTGATAAAGCCGAGATCGCCGCGCTACGCTCGGTGTTTGGCGCTCACTTTGACAGCCTTGCTGTCTGCGCCACCAAGTCCATGACCGGGCACTTGCTCGGCGGCGCAGGGGGCATTGAAGCGGCGGCGACCGTGCTCTCTATTGCGGAGGGCCTCGTGCCCCCCACCATCAACTACGACACCCCCGACCCAGACTGCGTGGTAGACTGCGTCCCCGGCGTCGCCCGCAAGATGAACGTGGATGTCGCCGTCTGCAACAACTTTGGCTTTGGCGGCCACAACGCCGTGCTGGTCTTCAAGAAAATCTAGTCCCCTCGATTAGAGGGAGGGGACGGGAGTCTCCCCCGTTGGAGGGGGGAGACTGGAGAGCCTTCGGCTACGAAGGGCGTACCGCCCATACCCAATTTTCGGGTTTATGGCCGGAACGGCCTTTGTAGCTTTAGCTCTCCAGCACTGCCGTTCCAATCGGCGGTGCTCCAGCGCCGCTCCTACAATCGGCGGTGCTTACTTTGCCGCTTTGGCAGCCGTTATCTCTTTGGTGAAGGTTGCGGCATCGTGCTTGCCCGCCATTGCCTTCACCAGCTTACCTGAGGGGCTAAATAAGTAGGTTCGTGGAATCGGCGACGTGGGCGGGGCTTTGGGCTCCAGCCACTTCAAGAACGAGGCGATATCCGTGTTGGCCTTGTTAAAGAACGCATTCGCTGTCGCGTTCTGTGTCGTCAAGAACTTGGCCGACTTGGTCGCCGCGTCTTGCGGCGAGTCGCAGGCAATGGTGATCAGCGTTGCCCCACTGGCCTTTACCGCCGCGACTAGATCGGGAAACTCCTGCTTGCACGGCACGCACCACGATGCCCAGAAGTTCACCACGACAACCTTGCCTTTGTTTTTCGCGACAGCGGCTTTCAAGCCTGCCACATCAATGGGAGTCGGTCCTGGCATCAGGGCTTCGCCTCCTGGAGCTTCTGGAGCATGGCAACGGTGTCCTCGGCGGCACTCTTCACATTGATCTTGCTGTCTACGGCAACAACTTTTCCCTTTGGGTTGATATAAAACGTCACCCGGCGTGCGACGCCCCGCTCTTTATTGAGCACTCCGTAGGCCTCTGCCACTTTTCCGCCCACATCCGAGAGCAGCGTGTTGGTTAGAGCATCGCGCTCACAGAACTTCTGCTTGCTCTTCGTATCTTGCGTGGAGATCGTGTAGACCAGCGCATTGAGCGGAGCGAACTTGTCTTTTCCCGCCGTGTAGGACTTATTCTGCAGCGTACAGCCTGCCGTCATGTCCGCCGGGTAGAACGCCAGCACGACCCACTTCTTTGCCTGCTTCGCCTCTTTGAGAGCGACGGGCTTATCGCTTTGATCCGGCAGGGTAAAATCAGGGGCTTTCTTGCCCACGAGCTCTAAAGCGGGATCAGCAGGCTTCGCGGCAGCGGGCGGCTCCTGAGGTGCTGTAGCAGCCTTCACGGGCGGCTCCTGAGCGAGCAGGAGCATCGGAATAAGAAAAAACATTCGTAGGGTTCCTCCAGAGAGTGGTTGGTCGTATTTTACCGTGTCTGGTGGTAGCTCTGCGCGAGCTGACGGAGCTGCTCACGAAACGCTTCCCGCTGCGCACTATCATCGGGCAAGACGGCATTGCGGCGCTCGACGGCGGCATTGGTCTGGGTAACGATCTCCGTGAGAAAGTTAAGATAATCCGGCAGATCCTGCACATAGAGAGGCAGATAGTGAACACACAGTGTATCCCCGCGAAAGATCACGGGAGGACGGGAGGGGCGAGAGGACAGCAGATAGAGGCTCTCAAACTCCGCCGCCCACTCGGTACCAGGGTCTCGGGAGAGGCGCACATAGAAACCGTAGGTGCCGGGGAAGGCATCGCTCACTTCCAGCGTCTCCGGGTCAACCCCCACAATCTGGGCGGTCTGTATTCGATCGGGCATAGCAGCATGATACCCCGTCACAAAAGATACGCTCTGGCATGCTTTGTGCTAGATTACTTTTTTTTCCTCAAAGCGCGTCAAAACCTTAAAATCCGGGTATAATACCGGCGTGTAAGGTGTCTCGTCAGCTTGAGTTGAGAGACCCCTGCTAAAGGTTTTTAATGAGTGAAGTGAGTCCCCTTCTCTACAGGAGCAAAAAATGAATTTTAATAGCCGTGTTTTTCGTATGGCATCCGCCCTCACAATTGTTGGTATCGTCGCATCTCAGATCCCAAGCCGCTCGATGATAAGTCAAGCGGCTGTCAGTACTACCGCAAATGTCTATCCGGAGCAGGTTGCGGGCTATGCAGCAGGGACTTATGCGGCAGTACAGGTTGTTAAAAGCCCGAGCATTATCGGGCTAGGTGGAGCTGATCAGGGCTTGAAGAGCATGACAGCTACCATAGCGAGTAACCCGGATTTGAGTGAGGCCAACAAGATTATCGAAAACTCCGGTCTCGGCCAGAAGTTAAATGAGAGTGATGTGAATGTGGTTCTTCCCACTAACGCAGAAATCACGAAAGAACTTCCTGCATCGGAATTGGAACTTTTGCAAAATTCAGCAGGCGCGTCACAAGCCCAAGCTTGGGTGAACGAGCATACAACTGAGAAAAATATCATCCTTCTTTCTAGTATAACAGTGGTTTTTACTATATCTCTTCCCGACGGTAATGAGATTGAGCTCACTAAGGACAATATCAAGGATATTTTCAAAACCTTAGATGGTACCTTATTTACTTATAACGTCGTCATTAAGTGAATTGACAACGCATAAACAGTTATGAATAAAAGTCGTGTTTTTCGTATGGTATCTGCGCTTACAATTGTTGGTATCGTTGCATCACAGGTTCCAAGTCGGTCTGCGGTTAGCTTAGCGGCGGACGGTTACCCGGAAAGCAACGCGCTTCTGCAGCAAAGTCTTCAGAATGTTATTGTGGGTGGCTTTGTTGTTGGTGGGATTTACTCTATCACCAAAGGCTCAAGCGTTGGTAGTGTATTCGGTGGTAGTGCTGGTTCTGGTGGTCGCATCGGTGGAGGTAGTAAGCCCATTTATGACTTGACCAAGTCAAAAGATGAGTTCAGCAGTATTGCCCGCATCATTAGCAATGCAGGTGAGATCGAAATGTATCGCACCGATGAGTTCACTGTCTTCTGGCCGACGAACGATGCCCTGACAACAGCT
>JAPLCP010000107.1 GCA_026392155.1 Armatimonadota bacterium
GCGAGGGCGAGCAGACGGGATTGTTGCAGTACGCCCGCTCAAAGCGCATGCCCTCGGCGGCGAGGCGATCCAGCGCAGGAGTTTGGAGCTTTGCGTTCACGCTACCAAGGCACGAGAAATGGTGCTGGTCGCTGGTGATCAGCAGGACATTGGGTCGTCTGGACATGGTGATTGTTTCACCGTTGGGGGGCAGACGTCCTGCCCGACAAATATTCAACGGACGTAGGCGAGGATGATATAACAGTCCCGATGAATTAGGTCCGTCTTATTCGAGGTAAGCGAAATGTACTCTGGGATACCCTGAGTATTATCGCAGGGGGGCAGCTGGCTCTTTGGGGCGGAGCGTGCAAAGTCCCCCGCCTGCGCACCCTCGTCCGCACCCACGACCCCAGCGCCTTTGTCGTGGTCGCTGATGCCACTGAGGTGCTCGACGAAGGGCTTCACAGAGAAACATAGGCACTTTTAGCCCACCAATAAGCGTACAATGCGGTATGGATGACGATATTGAGATCAGCCCGTGTGGTCAGTGGAAGCACGATCACCCGCCGGTGCGTGACATCAACACGGAGTTTGCTAAGCAGCAGAGCACTGGCCAGCGCCTTGCCGATAAGATCGCGGGTGCTGTTGGGGGCTGGCCGTTTATTATTATCCAGTCGTTTATCCTAATGTGCTGGATCGCGGCCAATGTGTACTTTGCACTGCACCCCGCACTCCTCAAGGCCTGGGATCCGTACCCGTTTATTTTGTTGAACCTCGTGCTCTCGTTCCAGGCGGCCTACACCGGCCCCGTCGTGATGATGAGCCAGAACCGCCAGGCTGAGAAAGATCGCCTTACCGCCCAGCGTGATTACGAAGTGGACCAGCGCGCCGAGACCGAGATCGCGATTGTGATGGAGCATCTCTTGCACCAAGACCGCCAGATCGCCGCGCTGAGGCAAGAGATTTCCAGCCTACATCGGGCGCTAGAAAGTAGGAGTAAATGACAACTGCAGAGAAGATTGTGGCAGCGGCACGGGCACAAGTGGGGGATCGGTATGTGGCGGACTATGTCTCGCTGAAGTATCCTGGCGGTGATGTTCCTAAGGGGCAGGGCGCCTGCACGGATGTGGTTGTCAGAGCGCTTCGCGCGGCGGGCCTAGACTTGCAAAGGCTGCTCCACGAGGACATGAAGCGCAACTTTGGGCTCTACCCCAAGAAATGGGGCCTGCGCCGCCCCGACCCCAATATTGACCACCGCCGCGTCCCGAATCTGCGGGTTTTCTTTGGGCGTTTTGGAAAGTCGCTGCCCCTCAACAAAGACTTCCAGCCCGGCGATATTGTCACCTGGGACTTGACGCCCACCAGCCTCACGCACTGTGGCATTGTCAGCGACCGGAAAAACGTACAGGGCGGCTATCTGATTCTCCACAATATCGGCCCACAAGCCAGCGAGGACGATCGGCTTTTCGCCTGGAAAATCACGGGGCACTATCGGTTTCCACGCTAGGAACCTAAGGCTTGAGAAGGCTTAGAACCGAGGGGTAGAGCCGCTCTCGGTAGCGTGTGTAGCCCGCAGAGTTGGGATGGACACTATCCTGAAAGATGTTTTCATCCGGATGTCCGTCTGCCTTCAAAAATGCACTTCCTAAATCAAGGAACCATGGAAGCTTTGCCGCGAGCTGGGAATTCACTCGGCGTATCTGAGCATGGATCGGGCCTCTCACATCGGAGCGCGAGGGGAAGATGCCCACAACTAAAACTTTGGTTCCGGGGCAGGTGCGCTCAATGGCACGAACGCAGGCAAGCACTCCCTCGGCAGTTCGCTCTGGGGGATAGGTGTCGCTCAGGAGGTTATTGATTCCCACCGCCAGCACCACAAGCTTAGGATGGAGCCCTGCCAGAGCCCCGTCTTGAATCCGCCAGAGAATCTGCGACGTTCTATCCCCACCGAGTCCCATGTTAAAGCTTCCTAGCGGCTTAAAGTAGCGCTCCCACTCCGCACTGCCTACATTTTGCCAGCCAGCCGTAAGCGAGTCCCCCAGAAAGACAATATTAGGTTTGGCCCGTAGAGCCTTGACCTTGAGCTCTTGGTGAGCAAGGTGCCAGGCCTCTCCATGCACACTTGGGTATGGCTGGTCTGGCGGCTGGTGATGGGGCGGTAAAATCGTGTTCGCACTCGCAGCGACAGTCTCGACGTGATCCCCCCCAAGCACAAGGTCATCCACCCAGAGAGTTCCCTCGCCTCTTGCTCTCAAGACCACGCTAAAGAAAGGGCTGTCTGCGGGCACGGTCAGTTTCTGTGTGAACGAGTGCCAGTCGCTTGCTTTGCTGAGCTCTATCCCAGGGCTTAAGGCCAGAGCTGTCGCCCGCCTGTCGTAGAGTAAAATCCCCACTTGTGCATGAAGCTGCCCTTCGGTCTTGACCCAGCCCTTGAGCGTGACCTCCCGACCCTCCCCTCCCCAGAGAACTTGCTCCAGGGTGCGCTCCCCGGAGACACCACGCAAGCAAAATCGAAGCGCTGCCTGCCCGCCATGTCTGATTTTTGTATCTCGGCTCAGTGCCTGTCGCTTATAGCCCGACAGAGGCTCTCCCCAGGCCGTGGGCGAGTCGGTGCCCTGCTCCATATCGCCATTGCGAAGCTGCACGCGAGGCAAAGGGGTCAGAGAGCGCGAGGCACAGCCCCCCAAGAGCATTGCCAGCCAGAGTCCCGCACGCGCCGTCATGTGCGGACATCATAGCGTCTCCCCTTCCTTTTTGCTAGATGTGTGTCACAGACTGCTATACTAAGACCATGTCTTTTACCCAGAAGCAACCGTTGCCGCCAGGTGTCCGTATCGCAGGCAAGCCCTACCAGGTCTGTCTGGTGGCCGAGCGCTTGTACGAGAGATTGGTGGCTCTAGGGCACTCCGGCGAGCTGCGATTGGAGTGGACGACAGGGATCAACCCCGGCGAGTACTACCAAGAAGAGAGCAACACGGAGGTAGAGAGCAACACGGAGGCAGAGAGTGGCATCGAGGCAGGCAGTGCTCAAGACGTGGTCTGTCTAAACCCGCACTTTATTGTCCTCGCTCGCCTGGGGCTTTTCCCGCTTCCCTGGCCCGCCGCTCTGTGCCCTTTGCCCCTCTACCGCAAGCGCCTGCTCCAGACCCTGGCTCATGAGCTACGCCATGCCCAGCAGACCGCCGGACTGACACACGTGAGCGACAAAGCTCCCTGGCTCTCCTACATGGTTCTGCGCAACCTAGGGCGTGTCTATATTGTTCTAGCGCTACTCGGAGCACTGGCGATCCAGCAGCTTCTTGGGCGCGAGCAGCTTGCTCCTGCTCTGTGGATCGGGGGAAGCTTAATCGGGCTGGCTCTGGTCTATATTGTCTTGGCCTATCTGAACTACCACCTCGACCCCATGGAAGTGGATGCCCGACACTACGAGCGAAAAAACTGGCAGGAGTGGGAAGACTGCCTACAGCTTAACCCACTGTCCCACCAATAATGGGATATGGAATCAAAAAAACTCAGCCCCGCCGCAAAGTCTATTGAGGACAAGCTCCAAAATAACAAAGCCCTGCGAGAGATACGCCGTGAGATGGGGAAGTTTAAAGTGGACTGTACAAAAGTCACCCCCTCGCTACGTCGCGGCACGCTTATCCTCATTGGCAAGTTTCTCCCTCTGGGGGGACATGAAGAGATTTTCCAAAGCGAGCGCAACACCCTGCTCAAAGCAGTCCAAGCCCTGCCTGAGGTGAATAATATTATTTTTCAGTAGGCCCAGCCTATCGCTAGCATTAAAACAATCCGTTGGACACAGGGCAGGCAAGCGGCCTATAATCAAGGCATGAAGCCACGAACGCTCTTTGAGAAGATCTGGGACGCGCATGTCGTCCGCGATGAAGCCGGGAAGCCTGCCCTGCTCTACATTGACCTGCACCTGGTGCATGAAGTCACCAGCCCACAAGCCTTTGAAGGCCTGCGCCTCGCGGGCCGCAAAGTGCGCCGCCCGGAGCGCACCGTGGCGACCATGGACCACAATGTCCCGACAACCAGCCGCCTGCTCCCCATCACCGATGCGATCTCGCTCAAGCAGATCCAGGCGCTGGCAAAAAACTGCGAGGAGTTTGGGATCACGCTCTACGACCTGCACTCGGATAAGCAGGGCGTGGTGCACGTGATGGGGCCGGAGCTGGGCTACACGCAGCCGGGCCAGACCATTGTCTGCGGCGACTCCCACACCAGCACGCACGGCGCGTTTGGTGCGCTGGCTTTTGGCATTGGCACGAGCGAGGTCGAGCACGTGCTCGCCACGCAGTGCCTGCCCCAGAGCCGCCCCAAGACCATGGAGATTCGCATCAACGGTCCGCTCCATCCCGATGCGACTCCCAAAGACATCATTCTGGCGATTATTGGCAAGATCGGCACCGATGGCGCGACCGGCTACGTGGTCGAGTACACCGGCGAGGCGATCCGTGCGCTCTCCGTCGAGGGCCGCATGACGGTCTGTAACATGAGCATTGAGGCCGGAGCCCGCGCAGGCATGATCGCCCCCGACGAGACGACGTTTGCCTACCTCAAGGGCCGTGAGTTTGCGCCACAGGGAGATGCCTGGGACGCCGCCGTGGCGCAGTGGAGCACGCTGGCCACCGACGAAGGCGCGACCTACGACACGCTGGTCGAGCTAAACGGCCCCGAGATCGCCCCGCATGTGACTTGGGGAACATCGCCCGGCCAAGCCCTGCCCCTCACCGCCGTCGTTCCCAGCCCGGACCAGTTTACCGACCACGCCGACCGCCGCTCGTGTGAGCAAGCGCTGGCCTACATGGATCTGACGCCCGGCACGCCCCTGCGCTCCATCGCGGTGGACACGGTCTGGATCGGCTCGTGCACCAATGGCCGAATCGAGGACCTACGCGCCGCCGCCGCCGTGCTCAAGGGCCATAAAGTCACGGTCAAGCGTGCACTCTGCGTCCCTGGCTCCGGCCTCGTCAAGCGCCAAGCCGAGGCCGAGGGCCTAGACAAAATCTTCGTCGAGTCCGGCTTCGAGTGGCGCGAGCCCGGCTGCTCCATGTGCCTAGGCATGAACCCCGACATCCTCCAGCCCGGCGAGCGCTGCGCCTCCACCAGCAACCGCAACTTTGAGGGACGCCAGGGCAAGGGCGGACGCACCCACCTCGTCAGCCCCACTATGGCCGCCGCCACCGCCATCCGAGGAACCCTCTCTACGCCAAGCGATTTGTAGCCCCATGCTTCAGATCGGCCTCGGAACAAGTGCTTCACCCGTTCCCCACTCCGACCAGCCGTCGTTGTTTCTCGACGACGACGGCTACTACTGGTTTCTTCACCCCCTCTTTGAACAACTAGCCAAGGAGACTGGCCAATATATTGACCTCTATGGGACTGCCCTCTTTGAGGGCATCAGCATTCATCCTCTTCAGGAAGTACTTACCCAAGCCCACCAGCAAATCGAAAACCAGTCTGGAACTTGGCGCGTGTCCATAGGTTTCCAAACCCATCCAGAGTACAAAGAAGTTTTTGATGAAGTTAATCAGGCAACTTTTTTTGAGATACTCAACCAGTGGGATAGCCTTGTCAAGCTAGCTCAGCAACAGAGCCTTGGTATTGTTTGTTGGGGCGATTAGACGTGGATCTGCCCTTAAAATCAGCGCATTGAGTAACCTTATGGTCAATCGAAACCAGCTAGAGCATGTCAAGGCAAATGCGAAAAAGCTCGAAGCCCTTCTGCCGGAGTACCAGCAGAGGGGCGAGCTGCCGTATGGGGTTAAGTATCACCAGTTTCGTCTCGGCCCACCGTTGCGTCCTCCAGAAATTGAAGCGTTTGAGCAAGAGCACCAGATTCACCTTCCCGAAGACTATCGAGCATTTCTTCTTGAAGTTGGCAACGGAGGTGCTGGCCCTCTGACGCATCTCGTGCCACTGGCCGAGTGGGGAAGTCACTGCTTCTGCTGGGAGAACTCTCCCCATTCCCGTGGCCCCGTCCCTGCCGTCGCCTCTCCACAAGCGGGCTATCTTGCCAGTCCCAGCCCCCTGAGCCCCGCACACCCTAATGACCCGGACGACCAATCTTGGTCGGAGGCTCTCGCTGTGGACTGGGATGTCTTTCAGGGAGCAGTCGCCGTCGCGGAGAGTTTTCCCGTCATGGATGCGGCAAGCACTCTCTTAATCGTCACTGGTGAAGCCCGAGGCCGCGTCGTGGACGTTGGGGAGCTGTGGCAACCGCCGAGTTTCCCTGACTTTCCCGATTTTCTGTCCTGGTATCTCGCTTGGCAAGAAGCAATGCTCGCCTTTGATCCACCTGCCTTCTACGGGAGAGTACGCGCACGATGAATTCTCTGCTACGACGTGCAATTCAAGGTGACCTTGGCTTTGGACTGACGAGCCTAGTGGGTCTGCCCTAAAAATCAGCACTTGGAGCAACCTTATGGTCGATCGAAACCAGTTAGAGCGTGTTAAGGCAAATGCGAAAAAGCTCGAAGCCCTTCTGCCAAAATTCCAGCAGAGAGGCAACCTACCTTTTGGCGCTGAGAAACACCAGCTCCACTTAAGCCCACCTGCCCCTCTTTACGAGATCGAAGCACTAGAAAATGCCTATCAAGTTAGGCTTCCTGAGGACTATCGAGCCTTTCTTCTTGAAGTTGGCGAAAGGGGTGCTGGCCCTAACTATGGGTTGCAATCCCTGTTCTTTTGGGGCCATAAAGCAAGTTGCTGGGAAGAGACGCCAACACACGCGGGGCCGGTTCCCTGCGTTCCTCACCCATCCGCATTGGTCTAGGCGGCGGGGTGCTCTTGCCGCTCGCCTCGGCCCCTTGGCGCGGTGGGCGCTTCGTCGGACTCTTTGCACTGGCGTTTTTCCTCTACGCGGTCGGCTGGGGGGCTGCGTATTTTGCCCAGCCCAATCGGCTCGGAGAGTGGCTGGGCTCTCTGCTGGGCTCGCTTGCGATGGGCCAGGCTTTTGTGGTGGGCTTCAAAGTTCGAAAGGCTCCGTTTCGCCTCGCTGCGATTCTCTTTCTCGCGAACTCCGTAGGCTACTTTGTCGGGAGTGCGCTCAATGATGCTTATGTGCGCCCCACGGGAATGCTGCTCTGGGGCGGAGTCTATGGGCTGTGTTTAGGGGTGGGTTTGGGAATCGTGCTTCGTGAGAGCGACCATCGGGTATACTAGGAGGCTATGAATTTAATGGGTGTAGGCATTGGCCTACTGGCATTTTTGGGTTTTGGTGTCTACGATCTGAGCCGCAATCGAAAAATAGACGCTTCTGTGGTGAAGCGCTACTTCACGGGAAATGGTGTCTTTACCTGGGTGCTCTCGCCGCTCAACACGCTTCTGGATATTCTCTCGCTGCCCTATATCAACAAGGGAATCTACAAACTCGAAGACCTGCCCGCGACGCATCAAGCGGAGATCAAGCGCCTGATCGAGGCTTCGCATAAAGAGAACTTGGTGGAGAAGCTTGCGGAGAAGATCAAGGAGAACCCTCGTACGATGTTCTTCTTCAAGTGGTACGGGCAAGCGGTGAAAAACGACATTGATGTGCCGTCGTTTTATGAGCCCTACAAGTATATCAAGACCATCGGGGTCTCGGTGTTTAACAAAAAGCAGTCCACGTCCAAGCACTTTGGCCCCATGCGCGCCACGCTAAGAGTTCTCTACAATGTCAATGACATGAAGGACAAGACGGCCTATATCGAGGTCGGCGACACGCTGCACTACTGGCAAGATGAAAAGCTTTTTATCTTCGACGACACGCTTCAGCACCAGTCGTTCAATGAGTCCGATGCGGCCCGCTACTGCCTCTTTGTGGATATTCTCCGCCCGTGCCTGATCCCTAGTCTCGCCGCCGCCTTTGTGAGCGTGCTGTGTGTGTTGCTCAAGGGAGTCAACAATGTCTTCTATAAAAACTGGAAAGTAGTGAAGCCGTAATGCGAAAACATCGTGTGGTATTAGATATCGGTATCGAGGGCGCGGATAAGTGGGAGGCGGTCTTCCGCAATATAGACAACCTGCGCACGGATCTTGGCCCGAGCAGTGTCGAGATCGAGGGCGTGATCCATGGCAAGGCCTGGCCGCTCTTGGTCAAGCCCGATAAAGGCGGCGCGGTCGATTTTCATCCCAAAGTTGAGGCCGCGATCCGCTCGGGCGTGAAGCTGGTGCTCTGCGAGAACACCATGAAGCGCAACAAGATCGAGAAAGCCGACGTGCTCCCCTACGCTGCCACGGTTTCGTCGGCGATGGGCGAGCTTGTGAAAAAACAGACCGACGGCTGGGCCTACCTCAAGCTTGGGGTGTAGCACAAAACCATGCCACGCCTCCGGGTGGTCGTGGACATTGTGGGGGCCACTCCCGAGCACTGGGCAGCGAGCTTAGAGTCTCTTGCCGAGCTCTCTGACGAAGGCATTGAGGCGTGTGGCGTGGTTCACAGCCACGCCTGGCCGCTGGTTGCCAAGCCGGAAAAAGGCGGCGCGACAGAGCTACACGAGCAAGCACAGGTGCTTGCCCAGCGCGGCGTGAAGCTGGTGCTCTGCGAGAACACCATGCGTGGCGCAAAGCTCGGCAAACGCGATCTTATGCCCTTCGCAAGCACCGTTTCATCGGCGATGGGCGAGCTTGTGAAGAGGCAAACCGACGGCTGGTCGTATCTCAAGCCGTAATAGCCACGCGATACAATCAAAGCCATGTGTGGAATTACAGGCTATGTGGGGCCGCGCCCTGGCGTGCGGACGGTCATTGAGATGCTACGGCGGCTGGAGTACCGTGGCTACGACTCGGCGGGCGTCGCAGTGGCGGCGCAGGGCGGCGGGGACATGCGGATCGTGAAGGCGGCGGGTAAGCTCGCCGTCTTGGAGTCGCAGCTACAAGACCACTGGGAAACCCATGGCGCCGCGATTGCCCACACGCGCTGGGCGACCCACGGTGGCCCGACCACGCCCAATGCCCACCCCCATTTCTCGCAAGACGGCAAGATCGCGCTGATCCACAATGGGATTATCGAGAACTACCAAGAGCTACGCGCCGAGCTGATCACTGAGGGCTTTGTCTTTGCCTCCGAGACGGATACGGAAGTCATGGTGCACCTCGTAGACAGAGCATTCCAAAAACGGGGGAGTATGGAGGCTGCGATTCGTGAGGCGCTGACACTGGTCACCGGCGCGTACTCGATTGCCGTGTGCTCGTCGCATGAGTTGGAGACGCTTTACTGCGCCAAGACCGCCTCGCCGCTGATCTTAGGCCTTGGGGAGGGCGAGAACTTCTTGGCATCGGACATTCCCGCCGTGATGCGCTACACCCGAAGTGTGATTGTCTTAGAGGACGGCGACTTTGCCAAGATCACCCCAGCAGGTGTGACACTCACCGACCTCACCGGCGGCGCGATCCACCGCGAGCCCTTCGCGGTAACTTGGGATGAGCAGACAGCAGAAAAGGGCGGTTTCCCCCACTTTATGCTCAAAGAGATCCACGAGCAACCGCGTGCCCTCGCCGATACGCTTCGTGGGCGTCTCACCGATAGCGAGCGTGTCTTTATCCCGGAGCTAGAAGGCTTTACCAAGGAGCAGCTCGCCAGTTTTTCGCACATCCATATCGTCGCCTGTGGCACGGCGTATCACGCGGGGATGGTCGCCAAGCGCTTCTTTGAAAATCTACTGCGCCGCCCCGTCGAGGTCAGTGTCGCCTCCGAGTTTCGCTACTCGGATCCGCTGGTGAGCCAGCAGACCCTGTGCTTTATTATCTCGCAGTCGGGAGAGACCGCAGACACGCTGGCGGCGCTCCGTGAGGCCAAGCGCCTCGGTGCGACCATTGTCTCCGTGGTGAACGTCGTCGGCTCGTCCATTGCCCGTGAGAGCCATGCGTGCGTCTACACGCAGGCTGGGCCGGAGATCTGCGTCGCTAGCACCAAAGCCTATGTCACCCAGCTCATGGTGCTCTATCTCATCGGTCTGCACCTTGCGGCAGTAGAGGAGCGCATCACCGACGAGACGCACCAGGGCTTCGTGCGCGACTTGGTCGCTCTACCCGATGCCGTAGAGAGCGTGATTGGCAATGCGCTCTTAGTAGAAGACCTCGCCGCCAAGCTTGCGGATCGCAGTGTTTTCTTCTATCTAGGGCGCGGCTACGACTACGCCGTGGCCCTGGAGGCGGCGCTGAAATTAAAAGAGATCAGCTACTTGCACGCCGAGGCCTATGCCGCCGGTGAGCTCAAGCACGGCCCCCTAGCGCTGATCGAGCCTGGCGTGATCGTGGTCTGCCTCGCTACCCAGCCCGCCGTTTTTGACAAGATGCTCAGCAATATCAAAGAAGTCGCGGCGCGCGGCGGCACAGTCGTCGGTGTGGTCTACGAAAACGAGCATCGTTTAGACACCACAGCGGATCATCTCCTGCGCATCCCCGCCGTCCGCCCCGAGCTCTCCCCGATTGTCTCGATTGTCCCGATGCAGCTGCTCGCCTACTTAGTCGCCCAGCAGCGCGGCTGCGATATTGACATGCCAAGGAATCTCGCCAAGTCCGTAACGGTAGAATAAGATTATGATTACAGAGACCACCACCGACGGTAACTGCTCAGGTCTTGCTTGAGCGGGTGACTTGAAGTATACTCCAACCTCCCAATGCTGACGCGAGAAGAGTTCGACCGAATGCGCCAAGAAGACC
>JAPLCP010000187.1 GCA_026392155.1 Armatimonadota bacterium
AGTCTACCGATTCACCGTGCGCAGTGTCCCCAACCCGCTGTTGGACTGCCTGGACTGCGCCGATCCGAGCATCAACACCCCCGTGCGCAACACCACGCTGACGGCTTTGCAGAGCCTCGCGCTCCTCAACGACCCGTTTCTCATTGATCAATCGGAGCGCTTCGCCAAGCGCCTCGCCGCGCTGCCAAAAAACCAACAAATCACCGAGGCATTTCGGCTCGCACTAGGCCGCTCTCCCAGCGTCGCCGAGCATAGCGACTCGATAGCCTATATCCAGAAAAACGGCCTTGAGAATCTCTGCCGCCTGCTCTTCAACACCAGCGAGTTTGTCTTTGTGGACTAAAGAGCGATACCGTCGAGAGCTTCTTTTTGCTTGCGGAAGAGAGTCTCCAAGCCGATATTGGCGGTGTCGAGGAGCCGATCCATCTGCTTGCGGTCATACGGGCGACCTTCGGCGGTGCCGCGCACTTCGACGTACTTTCCCGTGCCGGTGGCAACAATGTCCATGTCCACCATGGCTCGGGAGTCTTCTTCGTAGCAGAGGTCGAGCAGCTCAACGCCCCCCTGGATCCCAACCGAGACGGCGGCGACGGAGTCAATCAGCGCGGTTTTCTTCAGCTTCAGGTTGTGCAACGCCTCGGCAAGGGCGACATAGCAGCCGGTGATACTGGCGCAGCGCGTGCCCCCATCCGCCTGGAGCACATCGCAGTCCAGCGTGATCATCCGCTCACCCAGAGCCTTCATGTCCACAATGGAGCGCAGGCTGCGGCCAATCAGACGCTGAATCTCAATGGAGCGCCCATCGGGCTTGATTCCCTCACGGGGCTTGCGGTCTTTCCCGGAGCGTGGCAACATCGCATACTCCGCCGTCACCCAGCCCTCGCCCCGCCCCTTCATCCACATCGGCACGCGCTCCTCGACAGTTGCGCTGCAGATCACCCGTGTGCTGCCCATCGAGATCAAGCACGACCCTTCGGCATTGGGCATGAACCCTCGCTCGATTGTCACCACGCGCAGATCCAGGTTCCCCCGACCATCCACTCTAGGCATTCTCTAACCTTCCATCCTTCCAGCGAAGCGACTGCACCCTCGGCAGCGGCTCCAGACCTAGTATAGCCTGTGCAGCCTCGCCAGAGACAGTGCTCCATCGCCCGTTTCGGGCACCAGCTCGGCCACACGCCGGGCGACAGCGGCTCCTGTGTCGATCAGTGTCACGTCCGGCCCGACAAGTGCCTGAATCGGGGAACGCAAAGCGGGAAAGTGGGTGCAGCCTAGCACCAGAGTATCGGCTCCCGCGGCGAGGAGCGGCTCGATCTCGCGGCGAAGGAGCGCCAGAGTTTTTGGTGTTTCAAAGTCACCCGCTTCGACAGCCTCCACCCAGCCCGGACAGGAGCGCGTCAGAACAGTAACATCCCCGGCAAAATGGTCTAGTAGCGCGGCAAACCTCGCACTCTGGAGTGTTCCCACAGTAGCACAAACCCCAATCACCCCTGATTTTGTCGCGGCGGCGGCGGGCTTAATGGCAGGCTCCATCCCGATGATTGGGATAGGAGAAAAGTGTGCCCGGAGGCGGCTGGCCGCAGCGACAGTCGCTGTATTGCAGGCAATTACCAGCGCTGTGCCCCCTTGGCTCAAAAGACGCTCAGACTGTGCGAGTGAGAGCTGAAAAATCTCCTCCGCACTCCGAGGGCCATAGGGCGCGTGCACCGAGTCACCAATGTAGGAAATAGAGAGAGACGGCAGGAGCCTCTGAATCTCCCGCACGACCGTCAGGCCGCCAATCCCTGAGTCAAAAACCCCCAGCATCTATTTTTGGGGAACAGAAAAAGGCTCTAGCAACGACTGCATTCCGCCGAGGCTCTCGATCGCCTGGCCCGCCACAAAGATCTGGACTTTTTTCACGCCAGGAAGCTGCCCTCCCAGCCCCACGAGAGCGTTGACCAGCAGGAGCTCAGCGCGATCGCCGCCAGGAAAGTTGTCTTTAAGCTCTTTACTCATGTCCAAAAGCGCGGTGTCGCCAGTCACTTTCAGGCGCAAGAGACGCGTGTCTTTGGGAAGAGGTGGATTTGTTCCCTTGGCCATGAACTCCACCGCAAACGCCAACCGCGCCTGATCATCGCCGCTCGCCTCAATCGCCTCAGGTAAGAGCACCGGGCCATCAGGGCCATCGGCGATTTTATAGATAGTGACGGTAGGCTTCTTGGGGGCATTAGGATCTTGGGATCCCGTTCCCCCTGCGGGTGTCGGGGTCGGCATCGTGATGATGGGCTGAGGCGTGGGGCCAGGCGCATCGGGTGGCGGGGTCGAGCCGGGGCCGTAAGGGCTCACGTACGGCACCTTAGGCCGGTTCATAAAAAACATGAGGATACCTAACCCCATTCCAAAAAGAATCGAAAACAGGGCTAGAAAAATACGCTTCTGGTTCGTCACACGCTATTTTACCGGATTTTCCGGCGCCTCGTCGTCCGGGAACGTGGGCAGGGGTGGTAGGCCAAAATCACGCGGTTTCTGCGGCTTGACATACTTGGTCAGCGAGCTAGGATTGGCAGCGAAGTAGTCCGCAATGCCTTCCGCGATTCCCTGAGCGGCTTGGCGCTGAACCTCAGAGTTTTTCAGCGCGGCGTAGTCGACACTGTTGCTCATGTAGCCCAGCTCCACCAAAACCCCGGTCATCTGCGACGAGCGCAGGATCGCATAGCCTTTTTCGGGCGCATTCACGGAATCGGAGCGAGCCCCACGCAGAGGTAGCGCATCCCCCACATTTTCTTTGATCTTGGCCCCGATAAAGCGCGCCAGATCCCGGCTCGTCTCTTCCTGACGATGGTAGTAGACTTCAATCCCACGAACCGAGCGATTGGGCCTTCCATCGTTGAGGTGGACAGAGACAAAGATATCGGCGTTGGCTCGGTTGGCAATAATGGCACGCTCTTCCAAGCCGGGGTCAAAGTCGGAGTCTCGGGTGAGGATCACATTGGCTCCCATCGCCTCTAGGTTCTGTGCAACCATGAGCCCTATGGGGAGCGTCAGGTTCTTCTCCAGAATGCCATCATCGGCACGGTTGCCCGTCGAGCTGGAGCCGCCGTGGCCAGGATCTACCACAATGGTGCGCCCCGCGAGAGGGCCTTCCGTTTTGCGCGGTGTCAGCAGGTCCACCAGCAGTCCGCCGCCCTTGGCATTGCGAATGGTATAGCCCACCTGGCTCGCCAGCTCTACGAGAAGCCGAACCGCTCTCCCTCCGACAGGAACAAGCTGAGCGGACTTGATCAGCGGGTGCTTCAGCTCTGCCAGGGTCGCCGCCGAGGACTTTGCAGAGTCGGCGAGGTAGATATTGCCAAAATCGAGAACGAGCTTGCCTTTCTGCACCGACGGCCGCACGTTGGGCATTCGGGTGGTCTGGAGAGCAAAGCGCAGGCGGTCGTCCCCCAGCGAGCTGGTGGAGATAGTACGAAGTACCATAGACGACGAGAACGTGGGCTTAGCTGTCGTCACGGTAGGCGCGGAGGATTTGGTTGTCGACAGCATGCCATTGGTGCTGGCTGTGGTAGTCGCGACGCCAGGAGGTGCCAGGGTCGCCACCAGCGCGGCTTTCCCCTCGCGCCAGTAAAAAGGAATGGGCTCGGAAAGATCTATCACGAGCCGCGCGGTATTGTCATCGGCTTGAAGCGTCCGAATCGCCAGAATTTTTGAGGAGCTCACCCCGAGCTGCCTCGGCAGCTCGCCAATCGTGGCCCCAGGGAAGTCAACGACCACACGCAAGCCCTGGCTCTCTATCGAGACACTAGGGGTCACGGGCAACCCAGCGGTTACTTTGAGAGCATCGCCTTGGAGACTCACATCACGCAAGACCGAGCGCAGGATCAGTGTATTGGTGGATTGTTCAAAGGAGAGGGCAGCAATCCCCATCGTCTTGAGCACCTCAACCGCGTCCACAAAGACGCCCCCGGCACGCTCAAACGGCCCCTGACGCGCCGCAACCACGATCAGGTTCTTGTCCGCCCCCATCAGCTTGACACTGCTGCCTTCAACACGGGCAACAATTCCCAGGTTGACCAGCGACTCCGGGGCAATACAGATTGCATTGTCCCGAGCGTCCCGGTACGGCATGCGATTGGGATTGGAGATCGTCAAGGGCGACGACCCCAAAACGACTTGTGCATCCCCCCCAAACCGACTCGCCCAGAGGGCTCCCGAGTCGGCTTTCTGTGCGAGTGCAGGCAGGCTACTGCTGAGTAGCCCGGCTGCAAAAACAACCCCTAATCTTCTCTGCATCATCCGCTGGCATTCCCCATTCCCGGCACTTTTTAACAGATACTGATAGATATACGGAGGCGTGGGGACTCGAACCCCAGTCCAAAGTGGTCAAAGATCAAGCCTCTACGAGCATAGTCCGCAATTTATTTGTCAGACGGCCCCGCCTACGGACGGGCTGGGCTGGGTCTTAGCACGATTTGTTTCCCCCGGTGATGCATGCATTACACCGATAGGTAGTGAGGTTTAGTTTCACCGGACTACTCACCCCTCACAGGTCAGTAGCGCGATGGCTTAATCTAGTTAAGCAAGCGCTAAGGAACGCACAGCGTTCTTAGCAACCGCGAAGTTGTTCTTCTTGGCGTTTGTTTTTTTTACGGGTTTTTACGAGGCCACCCGCGCCTCGGCTCGCCACCTGTCCCATCGGCACCCTGTCAACTCCTATCGCCCCCAGGATGGTCTTTGAGAACCGTATCCAGTGTATCACAAGTTCTAACACTCTTAATCTTTGGTCGTATCCGTAGTTCTCTCCAGCAAGGAAATTCAGTACTGGTTGCGCTCCTCGCCTAAAAACACTTCCTGAGCCTCTTGCGTCCCCGCTCCAATAACACGTAAAACGATCACCCTGCCTGCATCTTCATCTTGCTGAGGGTCGTAGAGGGCGAAGAAAATATGGCAGGCTACTGAGGGAGCAGGCTTTTTATCGGGGCCACTGTAGAGCCGAACCCGAACCTCAGCCCGACGGCGCTCACTTTCCTCAATGCTCCTGGGATACGAACGTGGCCCTGGAAACTCTGCAATACTATCTGTCGCCTTCAGAAGGCCATCCCACCACCGCCGCGCATAATCCACTCCTCGTCTCTGTCCTACACGTAGAAAAAGAGTGTCTCGCTCGGCA
>JAPLCP010000186.1 GCA_026392155.1 Armatimonadota bacterium
AAGCAAGAAAGGATTTGGGGCAGTGCTAGGCCAGGCAGGAAGACCGGGGCCATTGGGGGTATCGAAGCGCAGGTAGGCCGTCGGCAGGAGCGAGGTCGGTTGCAGGCGTGTGTCCTGATCGAACATGTAGGTGCGCTGCCCCGAGATCGGAGTCCAGCGCTTCAGGAAGGCATTGATCGGATCTTGCACCTGCGTGGCTTTTTTCGTCACCGACGAGATCGCGCCCGGAGCGCGGTAGTAGGGCACAAAGCCGATACCTGCTCGCGCGCTCGTGGCAGCAATCAGCGCTGCCTGCTGATCCATCGCGGTCGAGGCAGTCACAGAGAGCTCCGGTCCGAGAACCCGCTCGCTCCCTGGTACGACCATCAAGCCACCGCCCGGATTGAGCACTCCCGTCCCAGCGAGATTTCCAAAGTAAGCCAGCGGCGAAAAATAGGTTCCTGCCGTCGCGACACTGATCGGTGCTGCCAGCGTATCTTTGACAAAGTAGCGTGGCCCAAAACCAGGATCGCCGTCCCAGAGGTTTAGCTCACTCCAGCCCTGGTTGGTAGGGATGGTTCCTGTGCCCGCATCCACGTGGCGTGTGTTAATCCGATAGACCGTCTCCACCAGCTCACCGGGATTGGCATCGGGGTAGCCTTCTTCCACCATAGAGCGGATCGTCCCGTTGGCGAGGCGGATAAGGGGGGCTCCCGTATTGTCTCCCGCAATCGGTGGAATGCCAGTTTTGATGATTCCTCGATCGGTGTTGAGCAAGAAGGTCAGGTTCGGGGTCTTGACAAAAATCTCTCCGGTGCTGGCCAGTCGAGCGCAGTAGAGCTGCGCATCCGTGGTGGCCAGGGTGCCATAGTTCTCGTTGGCATTCGGACTCAGGTGCAGGTGCGGCGTTGTTGCACCACTGGGTAGCGTCTCAAGATCAATCGTGATCTTGAGAACCCCGTAGTCCTCGTTGGTCACACCACGGCTCGCGGCGCGGTAGAACGTCAGCGTGGTCGGCAAGCTCCAGTGTCCCTGCTGCGCTTCGTAGAGAGTCGGCACCGCGTTGGGCGACTCCGACGCGGTCGCGCTCAGGAAGGCAGGCGTGGCGGTATCCCCCGCCACACTGCTCGGGGAGAACGAGGCCAGCGGACGAAACGGGGTGGTAAGCACGAGATCATTGGCATCGTCCTTGACCCAGGTAATCACGTCTTGGTTGGGGCCATCCACCACCGCAGACGAGATCGCTTTCCAGTCGGCCGCATAGCTCGCACCGTTAGACGCCAAATTATAGTTGTAGAAGAAGTTGGGGTCGTTAAAGCCCCCCTGATCCTCCAGCGAGCTACCGTAGTTTGCCGCATTAAAGAGCTTCGGGTCGTTGGGATCGAACTCCGCGCGGTAGAGCACAAAGGGATTGAGGTTCGCATCGCCCTGAAACGGAAACTCGGTCGGCCCATTGATGCTATTGGTCGGGGCGCTATGGACACGGCTCTGGTAGATATTGGAGTAGGGCCGCGTGTTGTCCTTTAGCCCGATAAAGTAGCGCACCATCCGCGTTCCCAAAGCAAGCGGGAAGCGAAGCTGCGAGCCCCCAATCACATCGCCCGTGGTCGGATCTTTCGTGCCAGCGTTGGGAAGCTTGCCGGAGATCACCAGATCGAGCTTGGAGTAGAGAACCCGCGCCGGAAAGACATTGGTTCCATTGACCCAGGTATGCACCGTCGTGGGCTGTCCATTGCCCGTGGGAGTCATGTCGGTGTTGACCGAGAACTTGAGAGGGTAGTTCAAGGCAGCACTGCTATTGTCGAGCACCAAAGACGCCTGAGAGATCTCCCGCGACATCTGCTGGATACCGTTACGCGCCTGGGTCTGGACCTGAACCTGGTTCTGGGCCTTACGGGTCAGGCTAAAGCCCTGGGTAATGGGGATAAAGAGGAGCCCCAGCAAAATCGAGGTGATGGCGATCACCACCAGGAGCTCCGTCATGGTGAAGCCCCGCTGCCCCCGAATGATCCTTGCTATACTTTGCTGCATCGGTTTTATCTTTCGCACTATCTCTACTTCAGAATAGACTGGGTCAGGTAGGTATCCAGGTCTTGGATACGCCACGGGGATTTTCGCTCCAGGCTATCTTTCCAGATCACACGGCTCTTGGCGGTTGCGCCCTTGATATCGCCCACGACGCGCCAGTTATCGCCAGCCCCATCCCAGCCAAGCTGCCTTAGGTACTTGGTCACGTCCACATAGGCCACATTCACATTGTTATTGCCCCCCACGGTGACCTGATTGGGGGTATCAATGGTGAGCTGTTTTGGCTGCATGCGCCGCCAAGGTGCCGAGGCGCTAGAGCGGGCCATCAGAGTGACCACCATAGACTTATTGAGCTCCGTGCGTGCAAAGTAGAGGCTTGCAATGCCACCCGCTGTTGTATCGCGCCAGAACTTATCCGGCATTGAGGTATCTACGTACCGATCTTCGGCGGGGTCGCTGGGGTCTAGGCTAACATTGGCCCACGTGCCTACCCACCCCCCACTGGTTTCACGGTAGGTAGAGATCGCCTTGGTCAAGGCAACTCCCCAGTCTCCTTGTGCCTTGTAGAGAATACGGATCGGGGTCCCCGGGGCGACCGTGTTGCTATTGATATAGAGCACGCCATTGGCATACGAGCCCGTTTTAGGATCGGAGTTGACCCAGTAGTCGAGCGCCGCTTGCCCTGCGGTTCCTGCCTTGAGCAGGCCATAGTCACCAGGGCGACCGCTCTGGCCACTATTGAGAATCCCTCCCGTGTCAAGCCGGATGATCATGATGTCGGTGTTGGCATTGATATCCGTGTCGCCTGGGGGGAAGATTCCCTCGTAGAATGTGTTATCCGGGTTGACGTAGTCCAGCGATTTGAGCCGCGTCAGGGTCGTGCGCACCGGCACTTCACCATCGGAGCCCGCCGCCACAATCGGAACATCGCGGTCATCATGGATAATGTGCCAGTCCAGAACGGCGTAGTCAATGTAGGCCTTGAATGGGTCTTTGCCATTGCCAAAGCGTGCGCCTTGTGGGTTAAAGAGAAGAATGCCAGGGTTGGCATACGGCTTGTCAGCAGTCGCACCACTTGCCCGCGTTAGGTTCGGCGAGATGAGCTTGTACTCATAAGGGTCGCTCTCATCTATAGTGGGCGTCGCAGGATTGTCCGCAGTCCAGCTGGCACCTGCCGCCAGACGCGTAAACTCACGGGTCACGACCTCACTCCCTGGCAGGATCGCATCGTCAGGATTGAACGTCTTATCGTCGGTCGGGGCGTAGTCCGTGTCAGCAGGATCGCAGAGCTGCTTCCAGCCGTAGAAGTTTGCGGGAACGTAGACCTTATCCGTGACCGCGTAGGCCTGATCGTTGGTCGTATCGTCGTGGTCGTTTTTCAGGCGGGTAAAGCGCACGGTAAAGACACGGTCTGTAGCGGCGGGATAGAAGAGGATCCAGGCTCCACCGTTCTCATCTTCGTTCTCATCCACCAAGCAGTTCTGCGGCCCCGAGAGCCGTGTTCGGTAGAAATTGGGATCAACCCGGTAGTTTCCATTAGAGACATTGAGCGGTGCACTATTGACCGCCAGAAAGAGATTGAAGTAGTCACGGTCAACCTGAGTGGTAGGAGCCGCGTTGGGATTACCCACAAGTTCGTCCATGTAGATCGGCCCTAGCTTTGCCATGTAGGCCGAACCGGAGTTCCCACTTGCAGTCGGGGTAGGAAGGCCAATCTTGACCGGCTCACCCACTACTAAACGGAACTTGTTCAGGTCGTTGTAGTAGGGATTGGACGGGTCGGTGGAGAGATCATCCGGATCTTGGTCCATCACAAACTGGCGGACAAACCGGCTCCCATTCCAGCTAAAGTACGAGTAGGTCACGGCATTGGGAAGATTCGCGGAGTCACTTTGCACCTTCTCCATCAGCCCGTGCGCAAGCCGAGTGCTATTCATACGGCTCTCGCTGTTGCGCAGGAGGGTAAAGCCCAGAGGGAAGACCTGGATAATGGCGAACACCCCGATCAGGAGGATCACCAGAACCACAAGAACCTCAACCAGCGAGGTGGCCCTCAGGTTCAGCTTGACTGTTTTCTCTACCGCGTCTCTTATTTTCATCGCTGCGCTTTGTCTACTCTCTCTCGGAGTGGGAGAGCCTGCCGCAAGCTGCGTCAGGCTCCTCTACGACCGCAAGGGGGCAGGGAATGTTCCCCACCCTCCTGTGTTAGTTACTGAGCTGCCAGAACTGATAGTCACCCGCAGGGGCTGCCGAGGGCACCTGTCCTAGCTTGCGAACATCGAGCACCTTGGCCGTACCACTCTGGAACAGCACGAGAATCTTGCCTTTTGGCACGTGGTGGGTCGTCATGGTCACCACCGTCTCCGCAGGCGGACGCGCCCAGAAGAGCTGGCGCTGGTAGATCTGAGCATTTGCCGGGGACAGAGCATCCAGTGTCGCATTGTCCACAATCCCTGTCCACAGCCGTGAGTAGCGCGCAACAAGAGCGTTGTTATTGATCGCACCAGAGATGATGTCCGTAATCGCAGGGCTGGCATCAAACGAGTCGTAGGCATAGAACGGAATAGACTGAGGCGCAAAAGCGGGGTTAGAGGCCGCCGTGCGCGGCAAGTAGCTCGCTCCATTCAGAAGGCTGTATCTTGCCGCAAGCCCCACTTGGTTGTCCGGCGTGCGCGTCACGTTATTACCACTCTTGTACGTATCGAGATCGCGAATATACTCGGGATAGAGAGACTTGCTAAAGATCCGGCGAGCGTTGCGCGAGGCCAAGTACTCAGGGTCGGTGGAGCGGTAACGCCCAGTGACCAGCGCGGCGGTTTCCTTCATGGTGTAGAAGTTCGCGGGGGCGCAGCTACCATCGGGCAGGCCATTGGCCTTACAGATTGCAGGACCAAAGAGAAACTCGGGGTACTCGCGGTTGTCCAGCTCGTAGGCCGAGATCGCCTGGTGAATCTTCTGGAGGTTCGACATTGTCGCGCCACGCCGAGCACTCTCTTGGACGGTTCCCGCGACGGGAAATAAAATAGCGGCGAGAATCGCGATAATCGCGATCACGACGAGCAGCTCTATCAGGGTAAACCCCGCACGAACCTTGCGAACCAGCAGTTTGGATGTCATAGCTTATCCTCTTAGTACTCACAAGCAGACCCACCTAGGACCCACTTCCGGGCATTATACTCCTGAGTACGTTGACGACGCAACCAGAGCACTTGTTCCCATCGGGTACAATTTAGCCATGATCCCTCCAAGTTCCTTTATCGAGTTGCTACATTGTCCGCAATGCGTCCCTCCCGCACCTCTGATACTCAAGGAAAATGGGGAAGGACTGCACTGCAGCTCAGGGAAACATCACTTCCCCTTCACCGAAGGCTTCCCCGATCTGCGCCCTGATGACCTCAAAGCCCCCGCTCCTGCCGCGCAAAATAATGCGCAAGACAAACAAAAATAGGAATCTCTCACGATGCAGCTCACTCCCACTGGCAGTCTCCACGTTCTCTTGCTCAATGGCCCCAACCTCAACCTACTCGGCCAGCGTGAGCCCGATGTCTATGGCACCATGACATTTGACGAGCTTTGCAAGCGCATTAAGGAGTATGCCAAAGAGCTTGGCATCGAGCTAAAAATGCTCCAGAGCAACCATGAAGGCGTCCTCATTGACGCCATCCACGAAGCGGCGGACTGGGCAGATGCCATCGTGATCAATCCGGGAGCCTACACCCACTACTCCTACGCCATCGCGGATGCTCTCAAGGCGGTGCGCCTTCCCGCCATTGAAGTGCATCTCTCCAATGTCCACGCCCGCGACGAGTTCCGGCGCACCTCGGTCGTCTCCCCTGCAACTGTCGGGCAGATCGTCGGGTTTGGCGCGATGTCGTATCTTTTAGCGCTCCAAGCGGCCCGCGCCCTCGTCCAACAAGGCCGGGAGTAACTAAAGAACCGTGATCGTGCCGATGGCTTCGGCGCTCTTGCTGCCAGTTGTCGGGAGGTAGCCCACCAGGTCATAGGTACCCGGCGGCGTGTTTCCGACGGCCCAGGCGGCGGTGACGACTTTCCGCTCACCAGGAGCCAGTGTCAGCTTGGTAAAGGCCATCGTGTAGAAGTTTGTCCGAGAGAGCTGCCAGAGCGTGAGCGCCCCTGTGGCGTAGCGCGCAGTGGGCTCAGGGCGACGGCGCACCTCCATATCGGTCTGACAGCCGGAGGGAAACGAGAACATGGCAGGCTGCGTGCCCGTATTGACCACGGCATAGGTCAGCTTCACGGTCTCACCCGGCCTCACCCGGCTTCGCTCTGCGGTTATCGTTGCTTGCACGCGTGCTCCTGTCTGTGGAGGACGGAGCTGCCCTGGAGGATCGCCCGAGGGAGGGTTCTCCCCCGGCTGATCTCGCTCGGAGAGATAGATCTGCGCCGTCACCGAGGCGGTCAGCGGCGCGTGCACCAGCTCAACCTCATAAACTCCCGTGGGGACGCGCTTGCCACTGTCATCGCGCCGATCCCAGATCTCGATATGCTCCCGCATCTCACCTGGCAGGAGCCTGATGGTGGTTGTCGGGGGAAAGGGCTTCCCCTTCGACCAGGTCCAGACAATCTTGCGGCTGCGGCTCTCACGAACACGGATCTCGTAGTCGTGGCGGGTTCCGATCACGTGGGCTGAGGAGAGGGTGCCTTCGTTGCGAAGCTGCACCGCGATCTCGACTGCCCGATTCGGGGGGTACTGGCTCCGGTCGGTGAAGATATACTGTCCGAGTCGTCTTTGCATGGGTCTAGCTCTTTTCCGCGCGTTTGGCCGCTTGCCAGAGCGCTTCTTGCTCTTTTAGCGAGAGCATCTGCACCGTCTTGCCTTGGCCTTGGGCGAGCGCTTCTTTTTCCATAAAACGCCAGCGGGCACCAAAACGTGACAGCTGGCCGCGTAGCGCCTCTTCTGCCTCAATGCCACGCTTGCGCCCCAGGTTCACCAGGGTAAAGAGCACATCGCCCAGCTCTTCGGCGATCCGCTCCGTGGTTCCGTGCTTGAGCTCCTCTCGTAGCTCGGCCAGCTCCTCTTCGACTTTGGCATAGACCTGGGCTTCATCGGGCCACTCAAAGCCGACTGCCACCACGCGCTTGCTGGTCTCTAGTGCCTGAGAGAGCGCCGGAAGGCTGCTGGAGATGCCGTCTAAGAGCGACTCCACAGGCTTGTTGCCCTTCTCCCCTGCCTTGATCGCGTTCCAGTTGGTTAGTACCGTCTCGGCATCTTTGGCCTGAACATCGCCAAAGACATGCGGGTGGCGGCGTATCAGCTTCTCACAGATTGCGGCGCAGACATCCCCCGAGTCAAAGAGCCCTTCCTCACGACCAAGCTGGGCATGAAAGACCACCTGAAGCAGAAGATCCCCCAGCTCGTCACAGAGCGCCTCGGGGTCGTCCTGGTCAATCGCCTCCACCACTTCATAGGCCTCTTCCAGCACATAGCGCCGCAGGGTCTGGTGATTTTGTTTGAGATCCCAGGGACAGCCGCCCTCAGGATCACGCAGCCGAGCCATGATGGCCAGAAGCTCGTCAAAGTCTGCGCGGCGCTGCTCCGCAGGAAGCTCAGGCACCCAGACCGTGGTGAGGTGGTCGATCAGCGCGGTGTGGGCCTTGCGATCCAGCTCATAGAGCGGGATCGTAGCTTGTTTTTCCAGCCCTGGAACTCCCGCTGCGTGCACCACGGTGATGGCGAAGTCATCGGGGTAGCCTGCACGCCCGAGCGCTAGCTTGGCATTGCTGGCGGCGGCGCGGCTGTGTACCTGGTAGAGGAGAATCGGCCCGCTGGTTCGAAGAGCCGCCGGGCGCGCGGGGGCTTCGGGCTCCAGCAAGAGGGCATCAACGACGTGCAGATCGCCCGTCACGGACTCCCCGATGGCTTCCAGGCAAGCGTCCACAAACGAGGGTGCCCCGGTCACGTGGGTGGGGATTCCCCGCTTCCGGGTCTCTTTCAGGAGCAGCGCCACCGTTGTCTCTCCCACAAGCGGATGGCCCGGAACGGCATAGACCAGCTCGCCGTGAGCCGCTTGAAGTCGTAGAACCCGTGCGACAATGGCGGCGTAGGTATCGGCAAACGAGGCACCGTGCTCATACTCGTCATCCAGAGCAGTCACGGGCAGGTTTTTCAAGACCGAGGCGAGAGGCTCTGCTTGAAGCACCGGGTGACGCTCCGTGCGCAGGAGCACGGGGAGGCCTGAGGTTAGTAAAGAAAAGGCCCGGGGAGGGAGCGCTTCCACGCTCCCTGGCCCCAGACCAACAATTTGAATCATAAAATCCGAGCTACTTGGGTGCTGCCGCACCGCCTGGTGCCGAGGGGGCTGTTCCACCGGGTAGAGGTGGGGTACCACCCGTGGGGGCAGGAGTAGCTCCGGGGGCAGGCGCAACGCCGATACCAGCATCTTGGGCGCTCTGTTTAACCGACTTCCAGATCGTATCGTACACGGGGCTAGAGGTCTCAACCGAGGCATCGAATTTCTTCTTGATGATCTCGTTGCGTACTTTGCTGAAGTTGGCATCGTTCATCGCCTGCATCTGGTACACAACCCGCTGACGCGCAATGGGAGCAGCCTGGTCAATAGGCACGCTGTACTGGGGCAGCTTCTTCTCGATCTTCAGCCAAGCCTTGGCAGAGCCACCTTGCATGGGCCAGTCCACAGGACCCACGACTTGGCCAGGCGCAGCCGCATTGACCTTGCCTGCCACAGCAGGAGGGATCTGCGCGGTGGGGAGAACCTGCAAACCCGCGCTAACTTTAAGCTGTGGGATGACATTGAGCTCACGCGCGGCTTTCTCGGTAAAGTTCTTCGGGTCGGCGAGTGTCTTCTGCACTTCGGCAAACTGAGGGCCAGTGGGGGGCAAAAGGATCATGCGAACCTGAATGCGAGCGGGCAGACCAAACTCTTCTTTGTGCTCGTTGTAGTACTGCTGCACCTTGTCGTTGCCAATATTGAGCTGCTTCACCAAGAGCGCCACTTCAGCAAGCTCCGCCTTGATGCTCTCTTTAAGTGCCTCAGGAGTCGTTCCTTGCTTCTGAAGTTCCTCTTCAAAGGTCTTACCCGGCTGGCTCTGCTCTAGCATGTCCTTACGATAGCGAAATGCCTTGCTGACATCGTCATCGCTGGGCAGAACGCCCTGAGTCGCAGCCTCGGAAAGAATGATCTTTCGCCCGATAAGCTGCTCGAGAACCATGCGGCCCGCCGGAACGGGAACGGCCCCTTGGGCTCCGGTCACAGCCAGGGTCTGCTCTAGGGTTTGGACATACTCATCTTTGGTGATGACCTGGCCATTGACCTTGGCAAAGGGCTTCTCGCCGCCACAGCCCGCTGTGAGCACCGAGGCGGCGGCACAGGTAGCGAGCACACCGATTGAAATACGATTGCGATTCAAGAAAATACTCCCATTAATATGTTGACGCTTCAAAACTAATACGTGGCCAAGTACACAAACGTTCCCGGCGACATAGTTGCTTAATTTAAGACGCACACAGGCTTCCTGGCAATTCTACCCTGCACGACTTCCTGACGCAATTTTCGGCAGATACTCTAAAGATACTTAGCACACACGTCAGCTCTGACATCACTGCTCGACACGCTTTTTCAATCTTGCATTTCTAATTCCTAAAAACCTACCTTTCAGAGTAGAAGATAGTATTTCAGGAGATTTAAGCCCTCCTGAAATCAACAAACGCAATAATTGAATCAAACCAGGCTGACTCCTTGTCCCAATCATCAAAAACCAACATAAAAAAACTAATCTTTGGATTACACCAAAGTGTTCCCAAAGAAATATAGTCTCATTATGCACGGCTTCAGCGTGTGTTTTCCCATTGAATGGACCACCTCGATGAAATTGGTCTTCTGTGTGCCTTACAGAGACAAAATGATCTAGTTGCACGGCAGGATCATAGATTAACTTCC
>JAPLCP010000215.1 GCA_026392155.1 Armatimonadota bacterium
AATCATGGCTCGGTGTAAAGCATGCGGGACGGAAGCGCCCGCGATGGCACGGTTTTGTAATATCTGTGGTGCGGCGGTAACGGCGGCGAGTGCGCCTCCTGCCAGTGCAGCGACGTCTATGCCTGCCGCACGACCCCAGCCCACACAGTACGCGCCGCCAACGGCTGCCGCGCCGCCGCAGAACCAGAGCACGGGCATGAACAAAGCCGCGATTGCGGCCCTCGTCTCGGGTGTGGTGCTGATTGGCGCGGCGGGCTTTCTCTTCGCCAAGAGCGCGGGGCTCCTCAATGCCCAGAAACCCAGCTCTCCGAGTGGTGCCGTGATCAATGCGCCCAACACTCAGCCTGCCCAAGCGCCGGTTCTAAGTGCTCCTCAGCCGCAGATGCCGCAAGCCCCGATCATGAAGCCTCCTGGCACCATTGGCAACCCCATGCCCGCCGATGTGATCGCATGGCTACGCTGGCTCAAGTGGTTCGAGGGCGAGCGTAAGCGCCTGGAGGCCAAGAGCGCAGGAGAGCTAGTTGTACAGCTTCAGAACGCGATTAAAGAGTACATGACAGGCGAGTCTCTGGGGCTGCTCGATGGCAGCTTTGAGAGTGGGGATGCACCTAAGAAGCCTGCACCCAACTACGGGGAGCAGATCGCCAAGGTAATTGGGGAGTGGAACCAGGCTGCCAATGTCTACAAAACACCGGGCGCCGCTAACAAGCCACCTCTCCCGGATGCCTGTGCGCCGCTCGCGTCAGGGTATGGAATGGCTCTTGACGCGGGGATCGCCGAGATGAGCAAGCTGATGAACACGCTCAATAGCGCTCTGGGCTCGATGAGCGGCCAAGGCGGCGATGCTAGCGGTGCCCAGAATATCGTCCGCGATCTGATGGGCCAGAAGAGCAGCAAGAGCGCCTCGAAGAGTGTGGATGCGCTCTTTATAGATGCCAATGCCGCTCTTGATGCCGTTCGTAATCGCTACACGGACATCCCTCCGGATATCAACGCCACCAACTTCCGCATTGTCTCCGAGGGAGCCAGCCTGAGCCTCCCGATCATGGGAATGTAGGCTAGTACGGTCCGCGAATAAAGCTCGCCACGTGTGTCTGGTAGAACGTGGAGAGCTGCTGGTGGAGCGCTTCTGAGAGGGGAAGAAGGCTGCTCACCGAGACATTACTCTCGACTTGCGCTAAGCTGGTTGCTCCGGGAATGACGGTGGTCACGGCGTCGAAGTCCAGAATCCAGCGCTGGGCGAGCTGGGCGAGTGTCCAGCCTTCGGGGACAAGTGGCTTAAGCGCATCGGCAAGCTCGACACCTAGAGCAAAGGGCAAGCCTGCAAATGTCTCCCCGACATTAAACGCGGCACCATCTCGGTTGTAGGTGCGATGATCGCGGGCAGCAAACTCGGTCTGCGTCGTGTACTTGCCCGAGAGGAGCCCCGAGGCCAGCGGTAGGCGCACGATCAGCGCGACATTTTTCGCTTTGGCTCTCTCAAAAAGCATCTCAATAGGCTTCTGGCGGAAGAGATTGAAGATGATCTGGAGCGAGGCAAGGCCCTCTTGCTCCAGGCAGATCAGCGCCTCTTCCATGCTCTCGACACTGGCCCCGAAACGTGCGATCAGTCCCTCGCTCTGAAGCTGGCGGAGCGTGTCAAAGACCTCACCCTTGCGAAACTCTTCGGTGGGGATGCAGTGAAGCTGAGTGAGCTCCAGCCGCTCAATCCCAAGCCGCTTTAGGGAGTCTGTGGTGTGCTGTCGTAGTGCGGCGGGCGAAAAATTCCCTGGCCAGCCCGGATCGCCCCGTCGCCCGAGCTTGGTGGCGACAAAAATACCGTGCGGCTTGTCTGTGGCAAGCCATGCCCCGAGGCGCTGCTCACTCACTCCGCCGCCATAGACATCCGCTGTATCGAAAAACGTGACGCCGCTCTCATAGGCAGAGCGAAGAATGGCCCGCGCTGCACTATCGTCCATCGCGCCCCAGTCACCGCCCCCAAGCTGCCAGCACCCTAGGCCCACCTCAGAGACGGGGATGCCTTGAAAAGATCGTTGTTTCATCGCGCCCATTGTACAGGCAAAAAGAGGGTACAGTGAGGCATGAAACTCGATACACTCACACTCTGGCCAGGGAAGCTCCCCGGCGCGTCTCCAATCACTACAGGCCCTGAAGCGGATATGTCAAAGCCTGGCGAGGGGATGACGGGTGGTAAGGCCGTGATTCGTTTGGGCAATGTCAGCCAGCCGGAGCTACATGTTTATCTGCCGAGTGGCAAGCGGACGGGAGCGGGGATCGTGATCTGTCCCGGAGGTGGTTATAACATTCTGGCGTGGAATCTGGAGGGCACGGAGATCGCGACGTGGCTGAATAAGCAGGGAGTTGCGGCGTTTGTCCTCAAGTACCGAGTCCCGACGGGCGCACTGAAGCCTAACTGGGAAGGGCCGACCATGGATGCGCAGCGGGCACTGCGGCTCGTACGTGCCAATGCCAGCAAGTGGGGCGTGGCTCCCGATAAACTCGGCATTCTGGGGTTCTCGGCGGGGGGCAAGACAGCGGGGATGGCGGCGCTCCAGAACGGCAAGTCTCTCTACGAGGAGCAAGATGATACCGATAAGCTCTCGTGCCGCCCAGACTTTGCCGTGCTTGTCTATCCCGCCTACTTCTGCGACAACAATCTCCAGCTCTTGCCGGAGTATGCCGCGATGGTGACCAAAGATCTGCCGCCGTTTTTCTTCGCCCACGCCGCCGACGATGGAGTGACTTGCCAGAGTAGTGTTCAGCTCTTCACTGCACTTCGAAAAGTGAAAGTCTCCGCCGAGCTCCATGTCTGGGAGTCAGGTGGCCACGGCTATGGGATGCGCCCTCAAAAAGATAAACCGATCCCGACGGCCTGGCCCAAGCGCTGCGAAGAGTGGCTCAAGGCGCGTGGGCTGATGTAGACGCTGGCTAAAGATAGCGTCTGAAGGCGCAAGCGCCACGAAGTCGCTTCGCAACTAAACTCGGTCGCCGATTTTAACCGGTGGATTCAGGGGTAAGCGAGCGCATGAGCCTATCTTGAACGACGGCCATCGTGACATCACCGCGGGTGCGCTCCACCACGGCACGCAGGGCATCGCAGGTGCGCCGCAGGCCGCTGGTGACGGCATCCGGGAAGTCTACCGTGGCAAGTGCCGAGAGAATCTCATCCATCGTCGTGAGCGTACTCTCCGCGCGAGCGTGCTCGCCTTTGCGCAAGGCATCGAGCGCGTGCCGACGGCCCTCCGACGCCGCTTCGGCGAGGCCATTGAGATAGGCCGCCGACTCAATTCCCAGTGACTCCGGGGTGGGAAGATCTGTACCCTCAATCAGAGCGAGCAGGCACGCCGCCTCCGCCAGCTCTTTATGGGCATCTTGAACATAGCCCGCGTAGAGAAGCTCGGGATAGTCTGTGAGTGCCACCGCCACCTGTGCCGCCTCGGCTTGCGCCCCCGTCACGGCAGCTCTTGCGTCCCCAAGCTCCCCCCGGTGCATCGCGCGGATCGCATTGGCACAGGTTCGTGTGAGAGCCCTTCCGTGTGCCAGAGCCTTCTCACGAGACTGATAGGTTGCCTCTAGCTCACCCCGCGCTGACGAGACGATGGTGTTCAAGTTTTGCATGCTACTATTCTACTCCACAGGTCGTCGCCAGAGTGCCTGAGGCGGCTCCATTCTGTCGAGAAACGCCTGCTGCGCCGCGCTTAGCTCTAAGTCCTTAAGCTGCTCTGCTCTAGGCATAATACTATCTGGCTCCACAACGATAGGTTGCCAGCCCGCCCGCTGAAGCGATGTATTTTGCAATGAAGTCTTAGGCAAACACATCCAGTGGGCTGTATGTTTTGGATCTGCCAGAAGTGACTCAAGCTCCGCGACCGTAATGCCCACCGCCATCCGCCGCCCGGAGTCGAAGTAGCGCATCTGAGAGAAGGCATAGTTGCCTAGGTTCAGATAGTAGACAGCCTCACGCTCTGGGACTACTTTGGCCACCCATCCCCAGCGCAGATCACGATCCTGGAATGTCAGGGGCATTAGCCAGAAAGCCTTCGTATCTTTGGCGAGAAGAATGAGCAAGATTGCCACGAATCCTATCCTCGCGCCACGCTGCCAGAGCTTGCCTAAAACTTGCTGAGCACCATCAGCAAGGTAGAGATAGAACCAGGGTAAGAAGCCCATGAAGTACTGAAAGTTAAAGAAAAAGACAAGGAGCATGAGGCTGTGCAAAACGAGATACATCTCGGTAAAGCGGCGCGCTCGTAGAGCCTTGATCCAGCCAATGGTCACGAGGATAGCGATCATCCACTCACTAAATGTTGCAACCCAGACGAAACCATGTGCCGTTAAGAAAGGCCATGGCTGTCCGCCACTGGCCCGTGACCAGGGAAAAAGAGTGTAGCCCACCTGAGTGGGGAACTGGCTTGCCTCAGAGAGCATGTGTTGGAGTAGTGATGTTAATCCAGGTGTTTGTGTGGCTGCACCTTCTGTGGAGCGTCCTACAATCTCTGCTTCGTACTCCGGGCTGATCCAGTGTCCACTGACAACGTAGCTACGCAAGAGCCAAGGAAAGGCTAGCGTGCCAAAGAGAAGAGCCGTGATGATGGCGAGCCGTCGCTGACGCAATACAAAGAACAAATACAGAATGCTCCCTGCCCCAAAGACAATCCCTGTGCGATGTGCGTAAAAGAAAGTCGCTAGCAAAATGCCAGGCCATATCCCTGTTGCGTTATTAGGCGAAGTATCACGGACTCTTTCTAGGATAGTGATGGCAGCGACCACAAGGAGTATCATGATTCCGCCATTGCCTTCGAAGTTTAGTATACGTAGTGTGAGAGGATTGAGACCTGCTAAAACAAGGATCAACAATGCTCGATGATGGTTTGTGCGTGTGATCAGAAGACGGTAGATCAGGGGGATACTCGCGATATAGCTGAACATCGAAAGGAGCCGGAGGGGACGCAAGAAATCTCCGACAAGGCTCATAAAGGGAGCCATGACCAGCGATCCCAGCGGTGGGTACTTGGTGAGAAAGGGGGCATCGGGGCGGGAGATATCACAATAGCCTTTCCCCATCGCTAAGCTCCAGCCACCGATCACTTTATAGAAATCATCGCTGCGCTGGAGGGGCATCTTGAGAGAGAAGAGATAGCCGACCAAGAGCATCAGACAAACTACCCAGACGCCAAGCTGGGGTGAGGAGAGCCAAGGAGGCAGAGGTATGGAGAAAGAAAGAGGGGGCTTTTCGTACTTGGCGCGTAGCGCCGCTTTTTCTGCATCATCCATATTCTTGGCGATTGTACCACCGGTGCGGTAGAGTGGCAGTGCAAACCTGCTGGGGGAGCCTGCTATTGTCAGGCTGAGAGGGCTTATGAGCCGACCCCAAGAACCTGATCCGGTTAGCACCGGCGTAGGGAAGCGGGAACCTGGCGTCTGCCCGTTTGCTTTGGGCGGTGCCGCGTTTCGCCTCTCCCGACGCTGGGGAGTAAAATGATGAAACGCAACGCCTTTACCCTAATTGAACTCCTCGTCGTCATCGCGATTATTGCTATACTCGCGGCGATACTTTTCCCTGTCTTTGCCCAGGCTCGTGAGAAGGCCCGTCAGGCAAGCTGCCTCTCCAATGCGCGGCAGATTGGTATGGGGGTTCGAATGTATGTCCAAGACTACGACGAGACTTTCCCTATCTGGCATGCCTATTCCAAGAAAACAGCGGCTATTCACTATGGCATAGAGGGAGACCTTCAGCCCTATCTGAAAAACCTCCAGATCTTCAAGTGTCCCAATGATGTGGGGGGGCCTTTCCAGCGCACCGATGTTCCCGGGACTAACTCTTACTTTGCGGCCTATGGCTCATCGTATTATTTTGAGAGGCGCTGCTTCTCTGTGGTCAATGGCTTCTCGATTTCAAACAACGCTCCCACAACACGTGCTACCGCAATTGTGAGTGACCCGATGTTCGAGCGACCTGCGGAGAGTGTGCTGATGCGCGATGAGATGTTTGCCTGGTTTAACCCCACCGTGGATACCACGAACTACTGGGGCTATTTAGGGTTCTATCAAGCCTGGCACACACAAGGGGGAAGCGCGATCTTCGCCGATGGTCATGCGAAGTTTCTTGCGGGTGCAGGCCAGCTGCGCTCGCTCTTCAAAGATCCTACAGCGACGGTAAACTACTAGAGATGCATGCGGTTCTCTGTGCCAATGCGCCGTTTTCTGGGGAAGCTGAGGGGCTTCTCCGGGATGCGGTGGAGTCGGCAAGTATTCTGGTGGGCGTAGATGGTGGCGCACGGACGCTACAGCGCTACGGCCTGATCCCACAAATTATCACCGGTGACGGCGACTCGCTCCGTGACGACGAGAGAGCGGCGCTGGTCAGAGCGGGAGCAAAACTTGTTCCCACACCAGATCAGGACTACACAGATCTGGATAAGGCGCTAAGCTGGGTACGCGAGCAAGGCGCAACCCAAATTACGGTATTTGGGGCCACAGGTGGGCGGCTGGATCACAGCTACTCGGTGTTTTCCGCGCTGATCAAGCACGGACGGAGCCTCCCACTACAGCTTGTGGACGAGACCGCGATGTATGAGCTTGTCGTGGGCGAGTGGCAGAGGTCGGGAAGGGATCTCGTGGGGCGACTCCTCTCCCTGCTTGCCTTTGGCCGTGTGGAAGGAATCACCACCAAAGGTCTTCGCTGGCCCCTCGCCAACGACTGGCTCGCTCCCGGCCTGCGTGATGGCACGCTCAATGAAGTCACCGACGAGAGCATTGAGATCTCTGTCGGCTCCGGCGATTTGATCACGATGCTTCATCACATTTAGCAGACATTGAGCCTTGTTCGATAGAGCCGTTAACCCTGTCTGAACGAAAGAGGAATGTCTATGTTTGGTCCGATGATCGAAGGTGAGCGCGTCCGTTTAGTGCCGATCACCGTGGAGATGGCTCCGCTCTTTTGCACCTGGCTCGCCGATGCTGAAGTGACTCGCTATCTAGGCCGGTACCAAACGGTCGGTATTGCTCGGCATGATCTCTGGCGCTTTGGTCAGTGGCACGATGCCTGGCTTGGCGAAGTTCTCCGGGACGACTGGCTCGCGAGGCAGTAAGACGAGTGAGGCAGTAAAATAGGCGCATGACCGAATCTGAGGCCGCCAACTACTGTGTCTGGCTCCTAGGCCAGCAGGCCCGCAGTGAAAAAGAGCTGGGCGATAGGCTCACCAAAAAAGGGGTGGAGGAGGAGATCATTCTCGCCGCCCTGGAGAGAGTGCGTAGCTGGGGCTATCTCGATGATGCCGCGCTGGCCGAGCGCTGGGTGGCCTCACGGGGGAAGACGCGGGGAAAGTATCTCTTGCGCCAGGAGCTAAATCGTAAGGGGCTAGATGCAGCAGAGGCTTTAGAGAGCCGTACAGATGACGATGAGAAGACCGCCTGCCTGACGGTTGCGATCAAGCGTGTTGGCGACCCGCCTAAAGACCGGAGCCGGGAAGCGCAGGCCAAGCTTTCGTCGTTTCTGCAAAGGCGGGGCTTTGGCTGGGACGCGATTCGGCCCGTGATGCGCCAGCTTTACCAAGGCATTGTCGCCGAAGACCTCGATGCTGCCGAGGTCGAGGATTGATCCGTGTTGCACATCTCTTGCGGCCTGCACAGGGAGGAATGCTCCAGCAGGTTCGCTCGCTACGGGGTGATCCTGAGACGGAGACTTGTCTGGCCGCCCCGCCCCGTGAGCTAGCTGCGCTTGCGGGAGATTTCCCTTTGCCCGAGAGCGATAGCCTGAAAGCACAGATTCTAGGGGGCTGGTCGGCGGGGCGCTGGGCACGCTCTGTGGGGGCTCAGGTTCTTCATGGCCACGGCCTCAAGCGCCTGCCTCTCTATCTTTTGGCCGCAAAAGTCGCCCGGCTGCCGCTGGTTCTCACGCTCCACAACCTCGCGCCAAAAACGCCCGCCTTGGCACTTTTGAGGCAAGCCAATGCCGTCATCGCAGTCTCCGACGCCGTGGCTCGCACCGCACCTGTATCCTGCCAGGTGATCTACAACGGCATTGCTATCGAGAAATTTTCGAGCTTGCCGACAAAATCTGAAGCCCGTGCGCTCCTCGGCTGGCCCCAAGAAAAAAAAATAATTCTCTCGGTGGCGCGGCTCTCAAAAGAAAAAGGTCTGGATGTGCTCGTCGAAGCGGTTCAGGGACTAGAGGCGGCACTTTTTATTGCAGGTGATGGTCCGGAACGGGAAAATCTGAGTGGCGCAACGCTTTTGGGGGAGCGCCACGATATACCGATGCTCTTAGCGGCTGCTGATATCTACTGTCAGCCCTCGCACTCTGAAGGACTCGGTTTGGCGATTTTGGAAGCGATGGCAGCAGGCAAGCCCATTGTCGCCTCAGCGGTTGGAGGAGTCCCGGAGCTACTTCCGGATGCCTCGATTGGGCTGACAGTTCCCCATGACAATCCCGCCGCCCTTCGTGTCGGTATCCAGCTTCTGCTCGAGGATCCCGCTCGCGGCGAAGCGATGGGGAGCTATGCAAAACAGCGGGTTGCCGAGCACTTTACGGAAGAGACCATGCGTGCAGAGACACGAAAAGTGTACGCGAGGCTGATCCGATGAAGAAAATCCTCGGCTGGCTGATGCTCGTGACAACCCTGATTTTTGGCTACACTCGCTCCCAGCCCCCAAAAGTGACCTCACTCCCACCGGCAAAGACATCGGTTGTCTATGTGGGAAACTTCCATCTTAAGCAGTTTCCCAAAACGCAGAAGGGAGCTGTGGCACTCTACCCAACACGAGCCGGCCGTAAAGGAGAGAAATGGGAGCTACTTGATGTGCTCGCAACCGGGAGCCGTAGCCCGCTTCCCTCGGATGCTCCCCGAATCCCCTTGGAGCGCCTCTACATCAGCACCCCTGGCCCTCAGCTCAAAGACCGAATCACCGCGCTGCCACTGGGTGAGCGACTCCTGATCATTGGAATGATGACAGAGGGCGATCACGGGCCGGTTTTGGGAGATGCATGGAAGTTTCCTGAAATGGTACTAATTGGTAGCGATGTTCCCAGTGGCCTGCTTACCTCGCCCTCGGTGCGTTTCCGTCCTGGTCTGATCGCCGCCACCGATATTGCGGCTACTGCTCTGGGAAAGCCCTTTGGAGCCGGACGTCCTGCGGTTCTGATCCCAGGGAAATTTGAGAATTTAGAGAGGCAAAGAGAGCTCTGGAAGCAGCGTGGGGCGGTAGGGCTGGTGGTGATTCCTTGGCTCCTGACGCCTTTGCTTCTTCTCACT
>JAPLCP010000045.1 GCA_026392155.1 Armatimonadota bacterium
CGGTCGCCGGGGCAGATGCTGCGGCACTATGCCCCCAAAAAGCCGACGATTCTGGTTCGCACCGACGACAATAAGTTCTCGATGCACAAAAATAAATTCTCGATGCACAAAAGCGACGCGCTCTTAGTGCTCCCCGACGATCCAAACGACGCCGCTACGGTTCTCTACGCTGAGCTGCGGCGGCTGGACGGTGATGAGCACGTCGGACGCATTGTGATTGTTGAGCCGCCCGACGGCTCGGAGTGGGAGGCGATCCACGACCGTTTGCGGCGTGCTGCCAGTCCCGCCCGTTAGAGGGGCGGGACTGGAGAGCGTCGCAGGCTCCGCTGCAAAGGCCGTTCCGGCCATACGGAGCTCGGATGGGCCGGGTACCCTCGTTCCAATCGAGGGGACAAAACTAGAGGCTCCAGCACTCATGCAGATACCGCAGGCTCTCGCGGGCTATGGTCTCGGGATCGGGGCTGTAGTCGAAGACCTCGACCGAGACATAGCCGCTAAAATTCGTCTCTTTGAGGACGGTGGCAATAGGGACAAAATCAACATCGCCGAAGCCGGGGCCGCGCCGGTTGGCATCGTTGGCGTGGACATGGACGGTCTGTGCACCAAACTGGCGGCAGAGCGCGGCGGGCGCGTCTGGGCCTTCGGAGCACATGCTCTTGACATCCAGCATCATCCGAATCGCCGGATGGTTGATTTCCTCGACCATGCGCCAAGCATCGGCCTGGGTCAGCAGAAAGTCCGCCTCGGGGCGCGGCAGCGCTTCCGGGCAGAGGACAGTGTTGCAAGCCGTGAGCGTCTCCGTGAGCGCGGCCAGTGTCCCACACATCCGCAGCCACGCACCAGCTTCATCGCCGTTCTCGATGGTACGCGCCTTGGGCGATCCTAACACGAGCACCGGAGCGCCCACATCACCGGCAAACTCGACAAGTGCTTTTAAGTAGTCTAATGTCTTCTGGCGCAGCGCAGAGTCTACCGTGTGCAGGTGCAGGCCCGGCGGGGAGACCAGCAGCCAGTGCGCCCCGACGATTTCGAGGCCATGGTCACTTGCGACACGCTTTATCTCGTTGCGCTGCACCAGGGAAATCTCACGGACATCGGGCGCAAAAGTAAAGGGAGCCAGCTCGATACCGTCGTAGCCAACTTCAGAAAGAAACGCGCAGGTGCGCTCCCAGCTCCAGGGATCGGCAGCACCCAGTGGTGCAAAAGTCTCGTTGCAGATCGCAAATTTTTGTGCAGACATAGGCGCATTTTATCGTGCCAAACACACGCTCTTAACCTACCCTGTGGGAGATGCGCTACAATCAACCTATGAAACGACCCGCTCGTGAAAGCCTGGTTATTGTGGGAAGCATTCTTGCAGGAGCGCTTCTGGCAAGCTGGCAGGCAGTCGCAAAGACCCTAACCCAGGCCATTACCGCTGTCTCGGAGCAGCGGGCATGGCAAGCCAGTGCCATCCCCGACCGCGTGATCTTAACGGTAACCGCCACCCCAGCAACCGCACAGGCCGTCACTTGGCGCACCGACACCAGTGTTGCTCCGGGCCAAGCCGTTGCCCAGCTTGCTCCCGCCTCGGCGTATCCGAAGTTTGCAGAAAAAGCCCAGATCTTTATTGCCCACACCGAGCCTCTTCTCACTGATCTTGCGCCCACTCACTGCCATAGCGCTGTCTTTACGAACCTCAAGCCAGAGACGCTCTACGCCTACCGGGTGGGCGATGGCACGAACTGGAGCGAGTGGTTTCACTTCCGAACCGCCAGTGATAAGCCCAAGCCCTTCTCTTTTATCTACTTTGGCGATGCCCAAAACGATATCAAGTCTCTCTGGTCGCGGGCCATACGCTCCGCCTACTCCGAGCTTCCCAAAGCGAGCCTTCTGCTCCATGCGGGTGATCTGATCAATACCCGCAAAGATGCCGAGTGGGGCGAGTGGCACTACGCGGCAGGCTGGATCAATGGGATGACCCCTAGCCTCCCCACGCCCGGAAACCATGAGTACTCGGGCACCAAGACCCTGACTCCCAACTGGCGGGCGCAGTTCACGCTTCCCGAAAATGGAGTCCCTGGGCTTGAGGAGACCTGCTACTTCGTGGACTATCAGGGGGTTCGCTTTGTCTCACTCAACTCCGAGGAAAAGCAGGCAGAGCAGGCAGCTTGGCTCGATACGCTTCTCTCAAAGAACCCAAACCGCTGGACGATCCTGCTCTTTCACCGCCCGATGTACTCCAGCGCCAAAGGTCGCGACAACAAAGAGCTGCGCGCACAGTGGCTCCCCATTATTGAAAAGCACCGAGTGGACCTGGTTCTTCAGGGACATGACCACACCTATGCCCGCTCACAGAACCTCAAAATGGGTGTCAATACTCAGAGTCGTGACTATGGCACGGTCTACGTAGTCTCGGTCTCGGGGCCCAAGATGTACACGGTCGAGCGGGAGCCCTGGATGCAGCGTGCGGCGGAGAACACACAGCTCTACCAGCTCGTTACAGTAGACGGCGGAGCGCTACGCTACGAAGCCCGCACGGTCACCGGCGAGGTCTACGATTCCTTTGAGCTCAAAAAGCGCCGCAACCGTCCGAATCTTCTTATCGAACGTGGCCCTAAAACCCCGGAGCGCCTGGGAGAGCCGAGCAAACAGTAGTCACACAGGGGCACTTGGTCTGGTACAATGGCGACGTGCCCCACCCTGCTGAGACAATTCGTTTGCTTCACTTTGCCGATGTCCATCTGGGGGTCGAGACCCACGGCAAGTTCAACCCGGAGACGGGCCTCAATACCCGGCTCGAAGACTTCAAAAACTCGCTGGATCAGGGTATCTCGCTGGCTTTAGACGCCGACATTGACCTGGCGATCTTTGCCGGAGATGCCTACAAGGCGCGCGACCCCAGCCAGACCCACCAGAAGCTCTTTGCCGATAGCCTCAGGCGACTTACCGACGCAAATATTCCCGTGGTGATGCTGGTGGGCAACCACGACATTCCCAACACACGTGGCCGCGCTCATGCCCTGGAAATCTACGATGTCTTAGGCGGCGCAGGCGTGCAGATTCTCTCTCGGCCCGAGCTGATCGCCGTTCAGACACGACGCGGTGAGGTGCTGGTCGGGGGAATGCCCTATCTTCCCCGCGCCCGCGTGCTCACCCAAGACGAGACAAAAAACAAGACGGTCGAGGAGATCGCGCAGCTCATTCGCGACAAGTACATCGAGTACATTGCCAGCCTCGCGCACCAAGCCGCAGAGCGCCCGGAGCATCTCGCGATTCTCACGGCACACTTCACAGTCGCCGACTCGCGTGTGGGGGTGCAGGGCGTTTTGCTCAACGCCGCCGAGCCGCAGGTGCCCGTCAGCGCCCTCGCTCTCTCGCAGTTTGACTATGTCGCGCTGGGCCATATCCACAAGCGCCAGGACTGCAACGCTCGCCGCCAGCCGCCGGTGGTCTACTGCGGCTCGATAGATCGCCTGGACTTCGGAGAGAAAGACGAAAACAAGGGAATCGTCTTGGCCGATATCGCAAAGCAAAACGCCGAGTTTCGCTACGTGGACGTAGACGTGCGCAAGTTTTTAGAGATCGCCATTGACGCCACCGACGCCGAAGACCCGACAGAAAAAATCCTAGACGAGCTGGCCAAGCGCCCCCTCAAAGATGCCGTGGTGAAGCTGAGCTACAAAGTGCCGCGTGAGAAAGCCCCGCTGGTGCGCGAAGACGAGCTACGAAAAGCGCTTAGTGAGGCCCATAGCGTGGTCGCCATCTCGCGTGATCTCCCCGGCCAGACCCTCACCACCCGCGCCGAAGGAATGACCGAGCAGCTCACGCCCGAGCAAGCGCTCACACTCTATCTCGACACCCGCCGCCCCGACCTCGCTCCCCTCCGCGAGGACTTCATGGCCGCCGCCCGCCGCCTGATGGACGATTTAAGGCAGGAGGCACTGGCGTGATCCCCCTCAAGCTCCAGCTGGAAAACTTCATGTCTTATGGCAAGGGCGTGCCACCACTGCCGCTCAACGACATGCGCCTGGCCTGTCTCTCAGGCGACAATGGTAACGGCAAGAGCGCGATCCTGGATGCCATTACCTGGGTGCTCTTTGGCGAGACCCGTGCACCGCGTGAAGACGATGTGATCCGCCTCGGTGCGCCGAGCTGCCGGGTGATGCTGGACTTTCAGCTCGGTGAGGCTAAGTACCGGATTATCAAGCAGCGCGACCGAAAAGGCACCTCGCCGGTCTGGACACTACAAGCATGGCAGGACGACGACACGCTCCGCAATATCAGCGATGGCCGCGAGACAAAGGGGAAGCTCGAAGGGCTTCTGCGGCTGAACTACGAGATGTTTCTGGCGACCGCCTATCTGGCCCAGGGCCGCGCCGATGTCTTTGCCCGCGCCAAGCCCGCCGAGCGCAAGCAGATCGTCGCCGATATTTTAGACTTGACGCGCTACGATGACTTAGAGAAGCGTGCCCGTGAGACCCAGCGGGAGGCCAGGGAGCGCCGCACTGCTGCCGAGAGCCAGCTCACCCAGATTGATTTTGAGCTTCAGGACAAAGATCGGATAGATACCGAGCTGGAGTCTGCGGAGGTACTTCTGGCGGATGCCGCTGCCCAGCTCTCTCAGCTCCAGGCCACCCGTGATGCCGCGCACACACAGTTTGAGCAGTGCCAGGGCTATGCCAATAGTGCCAAGGAGTGGGACGAGAAGCTCCGCGAGCTGGAGCAGGACGAAGCCGCTGCCCTCCGCGAGGCCGACTCCTTGCGACGCCGGATCGCCTCTGCCGAGGCGATTCTGAGCCGTCGCCCTGAGATAGAGAAGCAGGAGCGCGAAGCCACCGCGCTGGAGCAGCGCATCCAGAGCCTCCAGAGCCAGGTCGAGGAAGCCACGGCTCTCTACCGCGAGCGAGAGCAGCTCACGGAGGTCGTTCAGCGGGCGCATACTGAGCTAGACCGAGAGCTCTATCGGCTCACGCGGGAGGTTCAGGATCTTGTGCAGGAGACCAAGGAGCTGGAGCGCTACGATGCCGAGCGTGCCACCAGCGAGGCGGAGATCGCGGCCTACGGCGATCCTGAGGCGCGGCGTAAGGCCGCAGAAGTGGCGCGCGGCCACGCGGAAGACGCGTTCACGGAGCTCAAGGCGCAGCGCAACAGTGCCAAAGCTGAGCAGGAGCGCCTAGAAAAACGCCTGGCCGCTCTGACGGGCTCAGACGCATCTCAATGTGAGTTCTGTGGGCAGCCGCTTACCCCCACAGCCCGTCAGACCGCCGTTGAGGAGACCGAAGCGGCGCTGGAGACCAATGGCGCGCACCAGAGCCTCCTTGCCGCACAGGGACGCGAGGCCAAGAAGCTCGCGGAGGAGTGGAAAGCGGCGTCGGAGCAAGCCCTCACTGACTCACGCTTGGTAGCGCAGCTGGTCAACCGCAGTGCCCACGCCCAACAAGAGGCGCTGAGGCTCCGCGAGCGCATCGCGCAGCTCCCGAACCGTCAGAGGCAGCAACAAAAGCTCACGGAGCAGCTCGACTCGGGAGAGTTTGCACGCGAAGAGAAAGAGCGGCTCATGGCTCTGGCCGCGCACCTAGAGAAGCTGGAGCGCTCTCAAGAGGAGCTACGCATGCTTCGGCAGCAGGCACTTCCCTACCGAGAGCTTCCCACGGAGCGTGCGCGTCTGACGCAAGCCGAGGGAATTCTCGTCGAGGAGCCGCCGCGCTTGACCGAGCTAGAGGCGCGAGCCGTGAGCCTCTCCACCAAGATCGAGAAAGGTCGCCCCCGCGTCGAGGAGATGCGCCAGCGCGCCGCCAACCTCCCGCTGCTCCACCAGGCACTCACCGATTCCGAGAGTGCGCTTCGTCGCCAGAACGCAGACATGCACCAGGCACATAGCCGTATCGGGGGCTTGAAGACGGAGCAGGATCGCTTAAAGACACGGGAGAAAGAGCGAGCTCGCACCGAAGCGGATCGGGTCGTGGCATCGCGAGATGAGCTACTCTACGCGGAGCTCACAGCGGCCTTTGGGAAAAAGGGCGTGCAGGCGCTGATCATCGAGAACGCGCTCCCCGAGATCCAGGAAGAGACGAATCGGCTACTCGCGCGCATGACCAGCGGCGCGATGCGTGTCGCCTTCGAGACCCACCGCGAGGCGCGGACGAAGTCGGCCAGCCCGATTGAGACCCTAGACATCATTATCGAGGACGATCTGGGAACGCGCGCCTACGAGATGTACTCTGGTGGGGAGGCGTTCCGGGTGAACTTGGCACTTAGGGTCGCGCTCTCCAAGATGCTGGCCCGCCGTGCGGGGGCACCACTTCAGACACTTATCTTAGACGAAGGCTTTGGCACCCAAGACCCCCGTGGCCGCGAAGCCATCGCCGAAGCCTTAGAGGCGATCTCTGAGGAGTTCGCGCTGATTCTGGTGATCACGCATGTCGAGGAGCTCAAAGACCGCTTCCCCACCCGCATTGAGATCAGCAAAGGCCCCGAGGGCTCACGCTTCACGCTAAACTAGCTAGAACCAGCCTTTTTTGTTCTTGACATAGGTCTCCACAAAGTCGTCGTCGGACTTTGTCAGATAGATAATTCCCTCCACCAGGCCAATCACGGCAAAGACCGGGGCTGCAATCCCACAGGTGAGAAGTGAGCCGAGCAGCATGATCAGCCCCTCGGTGTTGTAGCCAAGGATAAACTTGTGCACTCCCAAGCAGTTCAGAAGAATGGCGCAGATCCCTGCGGGGACTTTATTGGTTGCCCCGGTTGCTGTCGATGCAGAGTACGTGGGTACTTGCTGCCGCTGTGTCTGCCCCACGACACTGGAAAAGGGCGATGCGGCTGGCGGAGTTGTAGGAACCGAAGTCGCGGCCTGCGGGAGGCGGGTGCGGAGCTGTGGGTGCTCCGAAACCGTGAACTTGATGCCCGTTCCGGTATCCGTGATGACGGTATCCGGGGTAAGTCGCCCCTCAGTGGTCCACTGAGCGAGTGTCTCGATTGTGTCGGCCTCGTAGGCCACGCCATCCAAGGTGACGGTGTAGATTGCCATGCTTTTCTCCTCCCTCACTATACCAGAAGCCAGAAAGCCCCTGCACGGCAGAGCCATGCAGGGGCTTTCGCATTCATCTCGCTACTGTCCGGGCGAGAAGCTCGGGAATTCGAAGCGTGGGGCGATGGTCTGGTAGAACAGCTCGAACCCACTGGGCACGGAGAGGAGATTTCCTCCGACTGGCACCTGCCCACTGCGAGGCCGTGAGCTCGTCCAGAACATCCAGAGCTTACCCGGCTGGAGAGTCGGGTCCCCTACCGATGCAGGAAGACGGCCTGCATAGGGTCGGAGCAGACTCGGCTGAGTAGGATCGTAGTTGTAGAGGTCTACAAACGCACTCACCTGCCCCTCGTTGATCGTCTGTTGCATCGGCACCTGGAGACCCATCGAGTAGGTATCCGTGGCCGACAGCTCCTCAATGTAGCCAAGCTTTGTCACTAACTGAATATTGCGCGTGGCCGCTCCCCGAGCTGCGACGTAGTTGATTCCGACGTACATGCCTTCGTAGAGTGGATCTACATAGACACGCCCGGTGGAGAAGTCTACTTCGTAGGGGATCGCGGTGGCACCTGCCAGGGTGGCGTTATTGCTCACCACGACACCGCTGACCCGTGGCGTCTGGTTCCCAGTTCCATCCCGTGGCAAGAGAGCCACGGACTCATCACGAGCGAGTCGGTTTGCCTGAGGCAGTGCTGTCGTGCGCAGATCCACCCCTACGCGGCGGGCCGAGTAGTAGAGCCGTGCAGGGCGGTTGGGCTGTGCCCCCTTGCTCCAGGTAATCCACTGTCGCCCCAGACCAGAGAGCCGAGGATCGGTCTCGGAGGAAGGCATCGGAGTGGGAGTCCCATTTAGCAGCCGTCGGTAGACCTGTGAGCTGGGGACATTGGGCAGCAGCCGGTTGTCTGTCGTGACGAATGCCCCCGCATCTCCTGCCGTGTCGGGCGTGAGTCGGTAGGTCGTGGGCTGGTAGTCCACCACCACCTTGTCGTTGCTCTGTGGCTCATCCGCGCCACGGAAGCGAACCTCACCCGTCTCCGCATCCGCGTAGACATAGAGCACTCCGTTGGCCGTCGCCGTGTTGCGCCGGATCGTCTGCACCCAAATCTTGCTGTTGCTATCGTACTGCCAGGCATTGGGTTGGGTCTGGTAGCGAACCGTACCATTTGCCTGTAGGACTCGGACAGCGAGGTTATCTACGGAGTTGTTGGTGGAGTTGTAGCGGACGTACCAAGCGATGTGCTTGGAGCGCCACGCCAGATCCCGACCTGCCTGCACCAGCTGCTCACCGTCTACTTGAGGCAGCGCCGTCAGGATGAGCTGATTGCCACGCGGGGTACTGACTGTCTTGTAGCGCCCCATAAAGAGATCCGGTGTCTGAGTGTTGCGAAGAACTCCCGTGTAGACCACGTCCACAACGGGTGTTGATCCCGCGTCCACAGTAGGAACGAACTGCGTCCCACTGAAGGCTCCGACACTATGATCCGTGATGTTTAGCCGTCGCATGGTCGGGCTAGGCTCCGAGGCCGTGACAATTCCCGGAGGAACGGGCAAGGCAAGCTCACCGGAGCCACGGCCTGTGCCCGCAGACGTGGGCACTCCCGTATTGGTTCCTCGGTAAGGAATGTAGTACAGGCCCTGCTTACCCGGAGCCCCCCCATAGAATGTCACCACACCGTTACGTGTCTGAGGATCAAAGGCAGCCCGCGGGCCGTAGCGACGGATCGTCGGGTCGGGCCGTGAGTTGGGATTGACCAAGCTCAGGAGCGACTGCCCCGTGGCACTGGTCGGATTGCCATTGGCATCCAGCCCCGTCCAGAAGATCGTGTCGGTGGGTAATGCACCTGCCGTTGCCACCGAGTTGACCCAGAAGAGGGTGGCACTGGTGGCAGTTGGGGTGGTCTGGAGAACCGACGGGTACATGTTGGACTCGCCTGCCGCTCCCGATCCGATCATGGCAGTCGGTGTGAACCAGCGTGCCGTATTTGCGGTGGGATTCGCAATCGGGCTTCCGGGCACACTCGCCTGGAACGCTCCCAGATTTTCATCCCAGTTCATGTGGGTATGGAAGAGCCGGAAGGGCGACGTACCCGCCGCCGTCTGAGCGACCCCAGCTCCATCCGCGTTTCGTGCGAAGTAGAGATTGAGCCGTCCATTTGCCCCACGGAAGGCCGCAGGTGTCACCACCGAGGCGGGACGCTTGGGGAACGTCGGGTTCGTCAGCGGCGGATCCATCAGCGGCATCGTGTCAATGCCGTTGAGGAGGCCAGAGAAGATCCCATCGTAGCCAAAGCCTGCAAAGTCCGCGATCTGTCCCGTCAGTGGCGTCTCGGTGACCGTCACCTTGAGATCAATTGCCGGGCTCGTGTGGGGTTGGAACTCCACACCCTGACTACCCGCAAGCGCGAAGTTCCGTGCCCGGAGGACGCCTTCTATTGGCAGAATCGTATTCCCAAGTGGGTTTAGACCAGGGGGAACAATGTTCTGTCGGTTGTAGAGCGGCCCAGCAGCCGTCACTCTGCCATTTACCGAAAGCTGGCGAGTAAGCGTGGGAACTCCCATGTAGCCTATCCGCCCATCTATTAGCGTTGCATCCGGGTGAACGGTATCGTGATCCTCAAAGACCGCTAGCGATGGCGGAGCGATAGGACTCGCCGTGGTCTGTGAGCGGTAGACACCCACGGGGGTTCCAAC
>JAPLCP010000189.1 GCA_026392155.1 Armatimonadota bacterium
CTCGTGCTGCGAAATCCGCCATGATTTTCCAGAGTGATTCTGGGTCTTCTTGGCGCATTCGGTCGAACTCTTCTCGCGTCAGCATTGGGAGGTTGGAGTATACTTCAAGTCACCCGCTCAAGCAAGACCTGAGCAGTTACGAGATATTTATATGGTAGAATCCATTTAGCAGGAGCACTAGGGCTCCCACCGACCGAAAATCTTTAAGGATCTGTTGGCGTGTTGGTATGGGCGAAAGCCCATCTCTGTTCGGGCGAAAGCCCATCTCTGTTCGGGCGAAAGCCCATCTCTTTCGGGCGAAAGCCCATCTCTTTCGGGCGAAAGCCCATCTCTTTCGGGCGAAAGCCCATCTCTAGTGAGGTATATAATATGAAAAATGTTGTTTGTAAATTGTTACCAAAGCAGCCAATGATTGGGTTGCTTCTCTCTCTTGCGATTCTTGTCGAGTTGGCTGTTGCAGTTAAAGCTGGGCCAAGCCGAATTTATTTTTCTTATGGTAATGAAGGGTTATGGAGAAATATAAATATTGTAGATGGTACATGCTATTGGGATAGAGACCCTGATACATGTTCTGATTCAAGTCAAACTGGTAATCCAAACACCGATTGTGTCTGGCAACCAGCTTCACATCATTATTCTGGCACTTCTGTTTGGAATCCTAATGGTGGTGGATGTGGGAATGGGCCGACTTGGCTAGATCCAAATTCCATGGGAGGCCATGCGGCCACAGTAGCTCGTTAGCCCTAAATAGCTAAATAAACAATTGTCTCCAGAATTTTCTGGGGACAAAAGGAATGGCATGAAAAAAAAATTTACATTGATTGAATTATTAGTTGTATTGGGGATAATGGGATTGCTTGTAGCCATGATATTTCCAATTTATATTGAATCTAAAGCGAACGGTAGGAAGGTGACATGCGCGTCAAATCTGAGACAGATGAATATGACTCTTCAGATGTATATTTCAGATAATGATGGTTACCTACCTAGCATAGATGCATGGCGGTTACAACATGTCTTCAAAAGTAAACAGGAAGCAGATAATCTTAAATGTCCTTCTGCAAAGAACATTAATGTTTTTGATCGTCAAGGTGTCCCTGGATATGCATTTAATTCAGCAATGATTGGTAAGATAAATCATGAAATTGTTGTGCCTGGATACGACGCATATACAGCAGAGTCTGTTACTAAGGTTACTTTTCCAACAAATACAGTAATGTTTTGTGAGCAAGCTATTGGCGTGCCATTTAGTATTGGCCCTGATCCAAATCATTTTACGACGATAAGAACACCAGAAGGTGAAGAAAAAGGTTGGCTAAGGCATAACAATGGTGCGAATTATCTCTTCTGTGATGGGCACGTAAAATGGTACTCTCCAGATGCCGTTGGTTATAATATTACGGGAACCAACGATGGTGTGAAGCCCACGTTTGCTTTATGAGGCTTCACACCAGCTCTTCCAAGCGTAGCTCTGCGGTATCGGCGACTTTGTTGAACCACGCGCCGCTGGGGTCTACTTGCGGGAACCACCACGCCGACGGGCGGTAGTCGGTGTGAGGCAGACCGTGGATCGTCTGAAGCGCGTTCTTGGCCAGTCGTGCCTTCGCGATCTCCGCCGCCGCCTCGATCCGGTGAAGCGTCTCTCGGGACGCCAGTGCTTTCGGAGAGCGCTCGATAATCTTCCGCTCCCGCTTGAGCTGCTTGACTTCCAAAAGAAGCTGGCGCACGCGGCGGCGGTTGCTGGCCAGAGGCTTGTCGAACAGCGCGTTGCGCTCGGTGAGGGCGGCGCTGTCCAGAACGGAGCCACGGGCGCGGAAATCATCGCCTTTCGCATGCTCCAGCGCATTGGACGCGGCGCGTTGCTCTCGGATCTCAGCCAGCAGCGTGCGCTCTTGCTCTCGGATCGCGCTCGCCTGCTCCCAGAGCTTCTTGAGGGTCCGCTGTGCCGTGGCATACTCCGCTGTGGCGGTCAGCAGGGCACTCCGCTCCAGAGAGGCAAGTAGATCTTTGGGAGCACGCAAACCCAACAGCTCATTTAGGCGCTTCTGCTCCCACTCACGGCCGCGTCGCCAGCACGCCGCAAAGTCATCCGCCTCCAGCTTCTCACGACCCAGTGCCTGCGTGAGATGCGGTGGGAGAGTCAGTGAGACGTTAGAGACGGCGCTCAGGCTGTCCCAGGTGTGGTACTTAATCCGCAAGATTGGGTGGAGATTGGGAACGTGCAACCGGAGCTTTTTGAGCTCAGCCATCATCTTCGCCGTGCGCCAGGAATAGCCGCTTGCGCCCTCGTGAAAGACCAGAGTCCACTCCGCGGTCAGCATAGGGAGAAGTGCCACGGCTTTACCGATCAGCACGCAGTCCGGCCCTAAAGCACTCTCTATACGCTCCGCAAGCTGTTGGGCGCTGGTAACGACCGTCTCACCCGGCAGGCAGATCGGCTCCGGTGTGTCAATCCAGACCGAGCCATCCGCCCGAACCCGCAGTGTCCCCCGGCCACGGCCCGGCACGACGAGGTCAAAGGGACGCGCTCCGGGCAGAAACTGATCCAGCGTGTACTGCTCGCCGCCTTCCACCGCAAGGTCGTAGGCTTCGCGTGCCTGTGCGCGTGTCGCGGGATCGAGAAACGCCTGCACCAGCCAGAACCGGGGAAGATGGTAGGTATGCGTATTGAACTTGAGGAGGGTGGTGGTACGGGTGGTCGAAAAATTCTGCGGCGGTGCACCCAGCAGTAGCTCATAAAGGCGCGGCAGGAGATATTTGTAGAGGCAGGGGAGGAGCGCCTCCGGGTGGGCGGTTGCAAAGTCGTGTACCCAGCCAAGCAGCGTCTGCCCCAGTGCGCTGCCCTCGGTGGCCCAGAGAATCTGCTCCCGTAGCGTCGTGAGAATCTCGCTCAGCTTTACTTCCGCGCTGATCTGCTTCTCCCAGCCCGCGTGGAGAATCCCTGTCCAGCCCCACGCCATCGTCAGCTCGGAGAGCAGCGCATCGGGATCGGCGGCGTTTGCCAGAGCTTTCTTGAGGGAAACGCCTGCCTCTTTGAGCAGCAGCTCACGGGTGGGGACATCCTCGGAGCCAAAGAGCTGGCTCATCTCTCCCGCAGCAGACCAGAGCGCACGGGTCTTGTGGTCATCATGGCCGACAAGGGAGAAAGCATCGCCGTTTGCGGGATGGAATCCTTGGAGCTTGGCGAAGTAATCGGTGTCGTGAACCCCGGCGAGCATCCCTGCCTCGGGCCAGAAGTTATCTAATCGTCGCCGCAGAGTGGCTTTGGTGGCCTCATCCCAGAGTGCGGTTTGACCTAACGCCAGGAGAGTGGTTTCGGGGAAACGTTTACGGAGAGCGCCAAGGGCGTTTTCGCGACAGTCGCCGTCTGGGGTGGGGGAGTCGGTCATGGGAATCGGGTTCAGTATATCGTAGATACAAACACCCTCTCAAACAAGTTCCGGTAAAATTTAGGCCGCCCCATAAAATGGGGCGGCGGAGGTGACTACCCGCCGGGCCGACGGATCATCTGACGCAGCTCGGTGATGTTTCCCGCGGCTGCCATCGCGTCCTCTTCCGAGATCAGGCCCGCCTTAAAGTAGCGCGTGAGGCACTGGTTCATGGTCTGCATGCCCCAGAAGCCACCCTCTTGAATGGCGGTGTAGATATTGCCCGTCTTGCCCTCTTCGATCAGCTTCGCCACGGTAGGGGTGGCGATCATGATCTCGACAGCAGCGACGCGGCCTACGGTATCGACGCGGGGGAGGAGCTTCTGTGCAAGGAAGCCCCGCACGGACTGGCTCATACGCATACAGAGCAGCATCTTCTCTTCCGGCGGGAAGAGGTTGACGATACGCTCCAGGGTCTCTGCGGCGCTCGCTGTGTGGAGCGTGCCAAAGACAAGGTGGCCCGTTTCCGCCGCTTGGAGTGCCACGGCCACAGACTCAACATCGCGCATCTCACCAATAAGAATAATATCCGGGTTCTGGCGCAGAACGTATTTTAGGGCATCAGAGAACGAGTCGGTGTCAATGCCGACCTCGCGCTGAGAGAGAATACATTGTTTGTCGGGGTGGACAAACTCGATGGGGTCTTCAATCGTGACGATATTCTTCGACTGCTCTTCGTTGATCTTATTGATCATGCCCGCAAGTGTCGTAGACTTGCCTGAGCCCGTCGGTCCCGTCACCAGAATCAGACCCTGGTGCGACTTGGTCATCTCCCCAACCGCGGGAGGCATTCCGAGCTGCTCCAGCGTGTAGATCTTCAGAGGGACAAGTCGGCTGACGACACCAATGGTACCGCGCTGCTGGTAGATATTGGTTCGGACGCGAGTCATGCCATCGAGCTCCCAGCCAATATCGAGCTCATGGCGGTGCTCGAAGCGCCCGATCTGCTCGTGGGTCATGATCGAGTAAGCCATGCGCCTTGTATCGTCGCCGGTGAGCTTCTCGGTTCCCTCGACAGAGGTGATGCGACCATGGAGGCGTAGCATCGGCGGTGAGCCTGCTTTAATGAACAGATCCGACGCTTTCAGATCAAATGCTTGGCGGATCAGGTCACGAATATCGTACATCGTTCAGGGATGTCCTCGTCTAAAAAGTTAGATTATCGGTGTAAAAAGCGCTGCGTGAGAGCGTAGGCAATGCCTGCCACTCCCAGTGCCAAGAGCGCCACCAAGCCCGTCCCCAGAAGAAGACGGCGTGGTGCGCTATTATTCTCCGCCGCACGGTAACTTTCCTGCCTGGCCACTTCTTTTGTGGGGAGATTTAGGGTGTCGAACTTGTGGTCCTTGAGCTGAACCTGGTAGGTATAGGCTCCGCCTTGCGCGGAAAGCGCCATATCGAGGCGGCTATCGCTGAACTGGCGGGGGCCTTTGTAGGTAAACTTGTCGGAGATCAGGTAGGTGATATTGATACGGTTCACATCCCGAAACGCCCGCAAAAACGGCTCCAGTGCGAGAGTTCCTTGCGCGGGATCCACCAGAGTCGCTCCCGTTTGGAAGCTCGCGCTGCTCATCACGGGAGCCGCACCCACATTTTTTACCTCACGCTGAATGGTGGGATCTTGCGAGTCCATGGCGCTACGGTCAAGGCGCTTGTCCTCGAGCTCGATTTTCTCTAGCTTCCAGCCCGTGATCGCCTCCAGGCGCTTGAGACGCGCTTCTGTCTGGGCATGGGGCACCGCTTTGGGGTAGACTGCCGCCACGCTCCAGGCACCGAGGCCTGGTGCCACCATGATCTGCACATCGGGCATGCTGAGCTGCGCCTTGCTCGGCAGGGCGAGCGCAAGAAGGGCTAGTATCCCTAGAAGCTGTCGTTGTCTCATTCGTCGTTTCCCTTGGTTGCCACTTGTTTATAGAGTGCGAGTGCTTTTACGCGTTGCTCCCCATGATCCACCTGTCGTGCCGGATAGTGCTTATTGATAACACAGTTTACCGCCGCTTGCTCGTGAACGGAAAGCTCCCAGGGTTTATGAACCCATTTGGAGGGCACTCGCTTCAATTCCGGGCACCAGTATTTTACATAGGCCCCATCGGCATCGAACTTTTCGCCCTGGCTCACGGGGTTGAAGATGCGAAAATATGGCTGTGCATCCGTTCCTGTCCCCGCCGCCCACTGCCAGCCGCCGTTGTTGGCCGCCTGGTCACCGTCTATAAGCTGCTGCATAAAGTAGCGCTCGCCCAGTCGCCAGTCACAGAGCAGGTCTTTGGTGAGAAACGAAGCAACCGCCATGCGCGCCCGGTTGTGCATCGTGCCTGTCTGTGCAAGCTGGCGCATCGCAGCATCGATGAAGGGGTAGCCGGTCTCGCCGCGCTTCCAGGCTGTAAAGAGCGCATCGTCGTTGTGCCACGCGATAGCATCGAACTGCGGCTTGAAGCTTCCCGTCGCCACATGGGGAAAGTGCCAGAGAATCTGGTAGTAAAAGTCCCGCCACGCAAGCTGCCGAATCCAGGCATCTTTTCCCGCGCTCTTTGGGCTCAGTCGCGCCGCTTCTAGTGCCCGCCGGGGAGAGAGCATCCCAAACTTGAGATAGGCAGAGAGCTGCGACGTTCCCAAGATGGCAGGAAACTCCCGCTGCGTGTCGTAGTTCTCCATCGAGGTGCTCGAAAACATGGCAAGCTGGGTCTCGGCGGCCCGCTCGCCTGCGGGAAGGCTCGCTGGACTGCCTGAGCTCTCGGGGAAGGGCTCAGAGGCGATTCCAAGGGGCGTGGGGATACGGACTGGCGCGGGGCGGGGAGTGCGAAATGCCTGCTCCTGCCAGACACGGAAGTAAGGCGTGAAGACCGTGTAGGGCGTTCCCGCCTTGCTCAGGATGCTCTCTGGCTCGGCAAGGAGGTGGTCGGACGAGACATGGCACTCCAGAGGGATCTGAGAGATCGTCGCGTCACGCTCACGGCCCCGTGGCCCGTACTCACGGGAGAAATAGACCGCCGTCGCGCCGGTCTCTTGGGCGAGCCGGGGCAGCTCCTCTTCAGGCTTGCCGTGTCGCACTACCAAGTAGCTCCCACGCTCTCTTAGTGCCGCGTCTAGCACCCGCAGGCCCTCCAGTAAGAGGGCAACCCGACGCTCGCCGGTGTCTGGCCGTGAGAGAATCGCGGGGTCCAAAATATAAACCGGCACAATTTTCTCCGATTCACCGAGCGCAGTGATTAAGGCAAGGTTATCCGAGAGGCGAAGCGTGCGGCGAAACCAGACGAGAGCAGTTTTATGGGGCATGGCCAGGAAAACAAAAACGGCGAGGGATGGTTCCCTCGCCGTGTGTTCTTTATGTTTTGGAGTGGAGGATAGCGGGATCGAACCGCTGACCTCTTCAATGCCATTGAAGCGCTCTCCCAGCTGAGCTAATCCCCCAAGTCTACATAAAGTCGCGAGGGGAATTCTATCGCAGAAAAAAAAACTTCGCAAGTAGCAAACAATTATTTGCATCTTGGGGTACAACTTTGACTCCGCCGTCTTCATGGAAAAAGTCAAGGCGCTCACGGAGGCTCCTGATGCAGGACTGTCGACTGAGCCGCTTGCCGCAGAGATTCCCATGGTATGGGGGCCGCCCGGAGGGACGCCAAGCCTCCAGGGACAGATCACGTTTATCTCGACCTTACGACAACGTGCCATACCTTGGGTAGAATACCCTGCGGAGGTTTTATTGAAAATGAGTACGATACAGGGAGCGATTCGACAGTCGGTTGAATCACTGACAAAACTAATCAACGGGCTAGGCGAGAAAGCAAGCTGGTCACCACTGGACAAGGGACGAACAGCACTGAACCAAGTGGCGGAGTGCGCTTTGATTACCGGCGCGTGTACGGGCATCATCGCAACCAAGTCAGCTCCGGAGATTGATTGGGCGGCTTTTGCAAAAGCACAAGCGGAGCTTGAGGCAAATCCCGAAGTGTTGCTAACGACACTCGCTACCAACACCGACGC
>JAPLCP010000138.1 GCA_026392155.1 Armatimonadota bacterium
CAAAATGTCATAGATCTCACGCTTCGCTCCCACATCAATCCCGCGGGTTGGCTCATCTAAAAGCAGCACTTTGACGTCCTCGCTCAGCCAGCGCCCCAGAATCGCCTTTTGCTGGTTCCCCCCCGAGAGCAGGCCAATCTGCTGCTCTAAGTTCGGGGTCTTGACCCGCATCGCCTCGACTTGCTGGGTGGCGTTCTCCCGCTCCGCAGGCTCGTTGATCCAGAAGCTCAGCTTGGAGAAACGCCGCCGTGCCGAGAGATTGATGTTCTCCGCCACCGAGCGCACGGGAACAATGCCCTCTTTCTTCCGATCTTCGGGACAGAGGCAGATACCGTTTTTAATGCTCTGCGCTGGGTTAGCGTAGATCTCTTTGAGTAGCTCCGTGCGCCCCGCCCCGACGAGGCCAAAGATCCCCAAGATCTCACCACCAGATACTTTCAGGCCATGGCTGTCGAGGACGATACGTCCTATCGTTCGTGGTCGCCAGCCCCAGATATCGGCGATGTCGCGGCCTACCATGCTCTTGACCACGCCTGCGGCATCGGTCTGGGCGCTGGAAATGGTCTCGATGTGCTTGCCGTCGCGCAGGACGGTCACCGTGTCGCAGATCGAGAAAATCTCATCCATGCGGTGCGAGACATAGAGAATCGCTTTCTCCTGGCGCTTGAGTTTCTCGATAATCGCAAAGAGCGTCTCCACTTCCCGCGCGGAGAGCGAGCTGGTCGGCTCGTCAAAGGCGATCACTTTCGCGTCGCGCGAAAGGGCCTTGGCGATCTCCACCATCTGCCGCTGCGCCAGCGAGAGCTCGCCCACTTTCGCATTGGGATCAAGCGCGATTCCCAGCTCCTCCAGCTTGCTTGCTGTCTGCATCACCAGGTTCCGCTTGTCCACCCAGCCGGTTCTCGACGGCAAGTGCCCCAGAAAGACATTCTCGGCCACGGTCATCTCGGGAACCAAGTGCAGCTCCTGGTAGATCACCGCGATCCCGGCTTTTATGGCATCAAACGGCGAGCCAAAACGCAGCGGCTGGCCCTCCAGCACAAGCTGCCCGGTGTCAGGCTTGTACATCCCGGAGAGAATCTTGAGGAGCGTAGACTTGCCCGCCCCGTTCTCGCCACAGAGCGCATGGACACTGCCACCCGTGACGGCAAACGAGACATCGGAGAGCGCCTGGACGCCTGGGAAAGCTTTCGAGAGATTCTGGAATTCGAGCATGATGTATCGTGTCCCGCCGGTTGGAGCGGCGGGACTGTAGAGCTAAAGCTACAAAGGGCGTGCCGCCCATACCGAATTATGGCCGGGACGGCCTTTGTAGCCGAAGGCTCTCCAGCCGCCCCGCTCTAACCGGGGTGGCTACTCGATGCCCTCTTCTTTGAGCTTCTCGGCAAAGTTGGCGCGGTCGATTAGTGTGCCTTTGGTGTAGGTCTCTTTGGCGGGCTCTTTGCCGTCTTTGATCCAGTTGTACATCGCCTCCGCCGTCGAGAAGCCGTGGGTGCGGGCGGAGAGGAGTACGGAGGCATGGAAGCCCGTCTTGGCTTTCTTCAGGTCGTCCTTGCCGCTGGTGCCATTGATCCCAATCCCAATCACATTCTCGGGCGCGATAGATTTTTGCTCGGTGGCGCGGACAAAGCCCAGCACACCATCGTCATTGGACGAGTACGCGACCCAGTGCTTGATCTCGGGGTGCTGGGTGAGGATAATATTGGCGGCATTAACCGCCGTTTCCATTTGTTGTGGTTTTTTCCAGGCGCTGAGAAAGAAGTTCTTCTCCGGCAGCCCCGCCGCTTTGAGAGACTCACTCGCGCCATCGGTGCGCTGCTTGCAGGACTCGATCTCGTCGACCGTGAGCACCGCCGCCCCGACTTCCGCTAGGTTCCAGCCACGCTTCTTGGCTTCTTCGGCGAGGGCTGTCCCCACGCTCTTGCCGATCTCAGAGGCGGAGATTCCGAGGTAGGCAACATCGGTGAGGGGCTTGCCATCTGGGCCCAGAAGCCTATCGTCCACGGTGAGTAGCTTCAGGTTCTTCTCTTTGCACTTGGCCACAATTGTCGCACCCAGCTTGGTGTCGGGGGTGCAGATAATCAGGCCCTGAGCGCCCTGCGTGGCAATATTGTTGATCGCACTGTCCACCCCCTCCGCGTCTTTGGCCTCGATCTTGATCAGCGTAAATCCGTATTTTTTCGCGGCCTCGTCGGCGAACTTCCACTCGGTCTGGAACCAGGGCTCGGCGGAGTCTTTGACCACAAAGCCAATCTTAACATCGGACTTGGGCGCATCGACAGCGGGCTTGTCGCCCCCGCTCGCTGCCGGAGGGTTGCTACTCGGGCACCCGGTGAGCGTCAGTGCCCCCAGGGCTGCCATCATCAGAAAATATCGTCGCTTCATACTGTCTGAGTTCCACAGCCAAAGCCGATTTTCCTGCTATAGTCTTGGGAAGAGGGCGTGGATCTCAGCGAGGACACGCTGATACTCGGGGTCGCCTGTGATTCCCTCACGCCAGGCAAGGCCACAGGCCATGAGATCGAAGACTTTTTGGACACGTGCGCCGGGGATAGGATTGCCCACTTCGTCGCGATCTCTGCCCAGAAGCCAGAGGGTGTCGCAGGTCTCGACAGCGGCCTCAATGTCGTGGGTCACTAAGACAAAGGTCTTCTGTTCATCCACCGCAGCCGCCTCGCCAAGAAGCTTGATGACATTTTGAACCGCAACCGGGTCGAGGCCAGAGAAGGGCTCGTCCATGAGAACAAGAAACTCGGAGCAGAGGAGCTGCTGGGCAATGGCGACACGCTGGCGCTGGCCGCCAGAGAGCTGGATCGGGTATTTCTTGGCGTGCTCTGCCATCCCAAAGCGCTCCAGCAGGTTCATCGCCTTGGCCGCATCGTTGTCCGTGGCGACTAAGAGATTGGAGAGAACGGTGCGGTGGGCAAAGAGTGGGTAGTCCTGCGCCACGACACCAACCGTGCCGCGTTTCACGGGATGGCCATCGGCTCCGAGTAAGACGCGTCCGCTGGTCGGCTCCATCAGGCCCGCCAGAATCCGAAAGAGCGTCGTCTTGCCCACGCCCGACGGCCCGAGGAGGCCCACGATCTGGCCTTGCTCGCGTCCGGGGACATGGACGTTTTTCACTTCTGCGTTGACCTCTTTTAAGATCGGGCGGCCACTATAGCTATGCGAGATGTTCTCCAGCTTGAGCAGTGTCTCCCGAACTTCGTAGATGGTGCTGGCTGTGCTCATGCATCGCTCCGCTCTTTGTTTAAGTCCGCCCAGGGGCAGACAATCTGGCGCAAGAGACCCAGAGCGTAGTCCTGGAGTAGCCCGACAGCGAGCACGAGAAGCTGGATCGCAAAGACTTTATCCATGTGGAAGTACTTGCGCTCGATGTCGAGCTGCACGCCGAGGCCACCCTCGCTACGATAAAGCGCCTCGACCATCGGCAGGAGCGTCCAGCCAATCGCGGCGTTCTGGCGAATAGCGTCGAAGACTTTATCCAGCGGCCCACGAATCACCACCTCCCAGACCACGCGCCACTCGGAAAGGCGAAGCGTTCGGGCATAGTCGTACTGCGATCGTGGAATCTCGGCGATAATGGCGAGAAACGACGTCAGCAGAAACACGCTGATCCCGAGGGTCATCATGGCGAGCTTCACGGGTCTATCGCTGCCAAAGGCGAGCATGAAGACCACGGAGAAGCCGACGAGCGACAAAAAACGGCCCCGCGAGATCACCAGCGCCAGTGGTCGAAAGATCGGGAGAACGGTCAGGTAGGCTAGTCCCAAAGAGAGTAGCGTCGCCAGGCCGAGTGACTGGAGAAACAGCCCGAAGCTGGTAAAAAGCTCCGTCCCTATGCCACCGCGCCAGAGCCCACCGAGCGCTGAAAAAACCTCGCCAGGCTGTGGCAGCACTTTTAATGTCGAGGTCAGCCAGATGACTAAGAAAATCACCGCCTCCCCGAGCAGAATCAGACGAAACGTGGTCGGGGAGATGACTTTGTTGGGAGTAAAAATTCCCATGTTTTTTCTTAGTTGGCTCTTAGAACGATCTCAACACGACGGTTTTTGCTTTTGCCATCTTCGCTCGTGTTTGGCGCAACGGGCTGGGTCTGTCCGTGCGAGAATACCTTGATCCGGCCTGTCGGGAAGTTTGCAGGAGCGGTTTTCTCTAGCCAAGCTTTCACCGCAAAGGCGCGTGCCTCCGAGAGCTGCATGTTCTTTGTGGGGTCACCAACATTATCGGTGTGGCCATGAATCTCGACTGCCGTGTTCGAGGCAACCAGCAGGCTACTCTTGAGCTTCTCCAAGTCTTTGATGGAGGTTGGGTTAAACTCCGCCTTGCCGGTCACGAACTGAATCGGCCATTTTCCCTCCGAGAGCTTGGCTTTCGGAGCACTACCGGTGCTGACCTTGGGCACTAGGTTGGTCTTTGCCACCGTGACGGCGCCGCTACCAGCACCTGCAATCACGGCTTTCAGGTAGGAAAGATCCTGCACCTGCTCTGCCGAAGGGTAGCCACTGACCACTTCCGGGTACTGCTTCACGACCAGATCACCAAAGACTTTGTAGACGGCGGCGTAGAGATTGGCAGAGCCGGGAGCAAGTCCGAACGTGTAGGCCGCATCCGAGATGTTGTTGGCACGGGAGCCGCCTAGCTCGACATCAAGGCCCGTCTTGTCTTTCTCCACGACGCCCTTGTAGTACTTTTTCCAGTAGGCGGCATCGCTCTCTTTATAGACAGCCGCGCTGATCTCCGCTGCCTGCCCAAGCGCTTGATCGCTCTTTTGAACGGCTTCGCCGCCCGAGAGTGCGGCCTTCAGCAAGCCTTGAACCAGCTTCGGGTTCGCTTTGCACCACTTATCCACCCCGATAATCACGCAGGGCATCTGGCTGGCGTACTCTTTGGTGGAGACGATCGAGACGAGGCCGCCTTTTTTCTGGGCAACATTGACATCGCCGGGAGTCCAGGTGACCACGCCGTCCACCTTGATCTTCATGGTCTGGCCGGTCTTCTTGCCGTTGCGCACCACGGGACGCTCCTCGGTGTAGCCGGTGATGTACTTTTCCCCCGCGTCTAAGTAGTCGCCGGTATTGATCCAGTTGATCGCATCGGGGTCGTAGGTCTTCTCATCGGGGTTGGTCTTGAGGTCGTTGTCGCCGATCCACTTCTGCGCGATATTCCAGTCACCGTCGCGCAGGACGCCCGCAACGACGCCGCCACGGGCGCTCTGCGGGTCTTTCTTCCAGTCCACAGGCCCCATGAACTTGTCCTCACCACGAGAGAAGCCAATCGCGCCGATCACTTTGGGGCGGTACTCTGGCCCGATCTTGGCGAGCGCATCGTCCACGCCTTTGAGAAACGCCGCAGAGCCGTCGCCCATCACCGTCACAAAGTGCGCCCCTGCCGTCGGGTTTTTCTCGCCCTGTGAGAGCTTGGTCGCAAAGGTCACCAGCGCCTCGGTGAGCTTATCGTTCATGTCTTGGCGCGCGAATTTTAGGTTCACGCCGTTCTGACACATCAGGCTGCCCTTGGTGGATTGTGGGCCGCCGTTGGCAAAGTGTAAGCCCATGTGCGCGTTCCAGGCATAGCCCAGAAGCCGCACTTCTGGCAAGTCCGTACAGCCAGGTTCACGACCAGGCATGACGACGGGGCCTTCATCAGGTTTGTTAGGATCGGTGCCCGGCACTCCACCAGGGAGATCCAGCTTATCGCCTTTCACCGAGGCTTTCTCGGTTCCAGCAGGAACCAGCTTGCTACCAAAGAGGCGGTAGGCACCCGCGGCACCTCCGACGACCAAGAGAAATATAACCGCTTTTCCAGCGGGAGTGAGTTGTGGCATTTCTTAGCCTCCTTTACTTTCTACAGTGAGATCAGACCCGGTATGCGCCAAAAGGTTACGCGGCATATCTCGAGGGGCCGGTATCCAGGCTGAAAAACTCTAAAATATCGTCGATTTTATCGGCCTCGGACTCGCACCGGGCTTGTGCGGTGGCGAGCTGCTGCTGGATGCTGGCGACAATGGCCTTTTGCTCTTCTATCCGCGCTTGGAGCGCTTCGATCTCGGCCTGGGCATAGCTGACACGCTCCGAGGTGACTTTCTGCAAGTCCGTGACATAGGCTGAGAGGGCGGCGAGCTTGCGGGAGGCATCGGCGACAATGGTCTCGGCGCTGGCTCCCATGGTCGCACCCATCGTGGTGAGAGTCGCGGCAACCATCTGGCGCTGCATGTCTAGGGAGAGCCCGGCGGGGAGCTTGCCCAAGAGCTCGCGGGTCTGCTCGGCACCGAAAGACACACTGGGGAGCTTGGCACCGGCGTAGATCGCCTGCACATCCACGTTGCCATCGGGGAGAAGTGCGCCTGAGGTCTGCTCGGCGGAGACCTTGATCTCGTCTAGGTTGGGGCCATCACTCTGCCGCACAAGCTGCTCAATGGTCTGAGGGAGCGGGGGAGGAGTCGCCGCGCCCACACCTGCCGCAATCGCCTGGGAGCGTTTCTCAATATCGGCAAGCTTCTTGTCTAAGTCCGACATCTCCGCGCTAGGAGCAGGGGCGGAGGTGGGGATGGGACTTGAGAAGTTGCGCGGTGCGGGCTCTTCTTCCTCGCTTTCGGGCATCACCACAAAAAGCCCGACAGCTTTGCGAAGTTTATCAGCAATTGGCATAGAGTTGTTTTACCTTACAAATCATAGATCATAGATCAAAGCGACGCGACATATCATCGTAGGCCGCGATTTCATCTAAAAGATTGGTCATGGCATCGGTTTGCGTGACCACGCCCTCAATATCCGCGAGAACTTGCTCCGGTGGCCTTGCGCGGATCTGGTCGTTGATCAGGCCAAACGAGTCCTCCAAGAGCTGCATCTGGTGGCCCAAGTTCGTTAAGATTCGCCCGATCCGCCCGACATACTCATGGCGCTGGGTCAGCACCTCTTTACGCTTGTCGAGAACAGCCTGCGTGTTGGAGTCTTCCTCCGACTTGCCCTCGATCTGCGCGATCTCATCGTCGAAGCGCTCCTGAATGGTGGTCACCATCCGGCGGGCACGGTCTTCGTTGGGAATTGGCGGACCATCTTTGTCGCGCCGCTTGCTCTTCAGCCCTACCACCACTTCGGCGTAGACATTTTCGAGATACTGCGCAAACTCCACCTCGCGGCGGGCAAACATTAAGAACTTCTCCAGCAGATAGTCCAGCTTGCGGCAGACCTCCCGCATCCAGTTCTCATTGGAGAGCGCATGGCCATCGAGCTGCGTGCGAATATCCTCTAGGCGCGTGAATCGCTCTTGGACATTCTCCGAGATCACCAGAAAGACATCATCTCTAAGCTTCTTGCGCCGCGCGGTCACTTCCGCATCGAAGCGGTGGGCGAGGCGCTGCTGGTACCAGCGGGAGTCGGGGACAAAGAGCAGATAGGCCGCTTCTGCGACCACCCCAAAAAGTAGAGGAAGAGGATTGAGAAGCGCTGCCGAGAGAGCCGCAGCCCCCGCCAGCCCGACGACGTTGTAGTTCTCCTTAAATGCTTCGGCCAGCCGATTCTTACGTGCCATTGAGCTGTATTTTAACACGAATTGCCCCGCCGGTTGGAGCGGCGAGGCTGGAGAGCACTTCGTGCTACAAAGGGCGTGCCGCCCATAGGGAGTGCATTATGGCCGGAACGGCCTTTGTAGCTTTAGCTCTCTAGTCCCGCCGCTCCAACCGGCGGGATCTAAAAGAGCTGCTGAACCTTGCCGGTGGAGTCGCCGAGGGTCTCGCCGGGGACGCCGAAGCGATCCAGCATGGTGATGAGCAAGTTCGTCATCGGGGTGCCATTTTTATACTTGATGTGCTGACCGCCCTTGAGCGTTCCACCCGCGCCGCCTGCGATGAGCAGTGGCAGGTCGTCGTGGTTGTGCCGGTCGCCGTCGCTGATCCCGCCGCCGTAGACCAGCATGGTGTTGTCGAGAAGCGTGCTCTTGCCCTCTTTGACACTCTGCATCTTCTGGAGGATATAGGCAAGCTGCTCCACATGGAAGCGGTTGATCTTCTTAAGACTCTCCAGCTTCTCCGGGTTGCGGCCATGGTGCGAGGTCTCGTGGTGACCGTCGTTGATGCCGATCTGCTTGTAGGCGCGATTCGACCCCTCGTTGGCAAACATAAAGGTCGAGATGCGTGTGATGTCGGCTTGGAAGGCCAGCACCATCATGTCCCCAAGCAAGCGCACGTGGTCTGGATAGTCGGGCATCCCGCCGGACATCCGGGCCTTGAGCGCCTCGCCGCTGACCCCCGTCTCCTTGCCCGCTTTCTCCAAGAACGACATGCGCCGCTCGATCTCGCGGATCCCCGTGAAGTACTCGTCCATCTTGTGGCGGTCGTGCGCCCCTAAACGTCCCTGGAGCGACTTGGCATCTTCCAGCACAAAATCTAAAATGCTCTTATTGTTGAGCTTGCGCTGCTCGCGTGCCTCGGCGCTCTCGTTCACATCTTCTCCACCAAAGAGCCGCTCAAAGACGAGGCGCGGGTCGGTTTCTTTTGAGACGGGGGAGTTCTCGGTGCGCCAGGAGATCGTGTTGGAGTAGGCGCAGGAGTAGCCGGAGTCGCAGTCGCCTGCCAGCCCGCCGCGCTCACAGCCGATCTCCAGGCTGGGGAAGCGAGTGAGAGAGCCACGCTTGGCTGCCGCAAGCTGATCCGCCGAGAGCCCCACTTTGATATTGGCACCACTGGTTTTCACCGGCTTGCAGCCTGTCAGCCACGCCGCCGCCGAGCGCGCATGGTCGCCGCCGCCATCACCGTGCGCAAAGGCCCAGTTCTGGGTGAGGCCGGTGAGCACATTGAAGTGATCTTTTAGCCCTGCCAGAGGCTCCAGTGCGTGTGGCAGCGCTCCCAGAGCACCTTCGGTGGCGGGGGTCCAGTGCGCCATGTTGATACCGTTGGGCACGAACAGAAACGCCATTCGCAGAGGCGCTTCGCCCTCGCTCTTTCCCGTCTGGGCAAAGGCAATCGCTTCCAAGTAAGGCAGAGCGAGTGCCACGCCCGCTCCTCGCAAGAGCGTCCGTCGTGTCATGTTTGCATTTTTCATGGTGTTTTCCAATTATACTTGAAGTTGTATCCCCTTCGCTTGCCGGAGGGGGTCGCCGTCTCAGCGGCGGGGGGAGGTGGATTCATCCCCGCGCCGCTCGCGGAAGGGCTTGCTGGTGATCACTGCCTCCACCATCGCGGAGAACTTGTGGTTTTTTGCTGCGACGCTCTTTGCCATCGCGTCTAGGTTACATCTATCGGTGCGCTCGACACCACGCCCCAGAGCATAGGTGAGTAGGCGCTCAGTCATCGCCTTGGTGAACTGGCTTTTCTTGCCCAGTAGCACGCGCTTGAGCTCCTTGGGGCCGGTGAACTTATTGCCATCGGGGAGCGTGCCACTGACATCCATGGGCTTGCCCGCATCGTCGGTGCGCCACTTGCCAATCGCATCGTAGTTTTCCATCGCCAGCCCAATCGCATCCATCTGCGCATGACAGCTGGCACAAGCGGGGTTGCTCCGGTGAATTTCCAGGCGCTTTCGGAGATTTTCGGCCTCAATCGGCTTGCCGGGAGCGTCCAGAGCGGGGATATTAGGCGGCGGTGGTGGGGGCGGTGTTCCCAGAAGATTTTCCAGCACCCACTTGCCACGCTTTACCGGCGAGGTGCGCCCCGGATTGCTGGTCAGCGTCAGCACCGAAGCCATGGAAAGCACGCCGCCGCGCTGCGCTCCTTGAAGGGCTACTCGCCGGAACTCCTCTCCTTGAACTCCCGGCGTGCCGTAGTGCTTGGCCAGAGTCTCGTTGAGGTAGGTGTAGTCCGAGTCCAAAAACTCTAGGACACTGCGGTCTTCCTGGACGATACCCGAGAAGAAAAGCTCGGCTTCCGTGCGCATGGCGTTGCGGAGCGGGTCGTTGAAGCTGGGGAAACGCGCGGTGTCGGGCTGCACAACACTCACTTTACGCAGCTGGAGCCACTGCCCAGCGAAGTTCTCCGCAAGTGCACGGGAGCGTGGGTCTTTGAGCATGCGCTTTGCCTGGGCCAGTAGCACCCCCGGGCTTTGGAGCTTCTTCTGATCCGCCAGCCCCAGTAGCTCGTCATCGGGCAAAGACGACCACAAAAAGTACGAGAGGCGCGTGGCTAGCTCATGGTCGTTGAGCTGCCGCCGGTAGCTGGGGTCATCAGGCTTGGCATCGGGCTCGGGGCGGAACAAAAAGCTCGGCGAGACGAGAATTCCCTGGAGGGCAAGCTGAATCCCTTTTTCAAAAGACTGCTTTTGCGCCTTTGCCAGCCGCGAGAGCCCGATCAAGCGGGTGACTTCTGCCTCGGTCACAGGCCGACGGAACGCGCGGTGGGCCAGCGGAGCCAGCACGGCCTTGGCGGCACGGTTCCACTCGGCATCGCTGGTATCGTCGGGCGTGTCAATCACGATCTTGCGGTGGGAGAAAGGCAGCTCGCGCCGTGCGGTGCTATTGATCACCTCAGGCGATGCCTCGATACTAACAGACTCAATGTAGAAATTGCGGTCACGACGGCCCTCAGGGAGCTTTTCGTCGTAGGCATCGTTGAGGAAAGCAACCCCGATTTTCTGCTTACCCGCCTGCTCAATCACTATCGGGGTTTTGTAGTCTTGCTGGTTGTTGGGGCCGGCAAAAACATCAAAGCCTCGGATGGCGGCTCCTTTGTGCTGAATCGCCATCTTCGCGGGCTCCGGCCCCATTTTATCGGGTTTACCGTCCTTGCCCTTGGCGATCAGACGGGTATCTCTGCCAAACGTGGACGCGCCCGCTCGCACGATAATCGTGTAGGTGCCGGGAACTGGGAACGTGTGCTCGATCGTGGCCTCGCCGTTGGTGGCAAGCTGGTAGCCTTCTGCGGAGATACTGCCAGGGCCTTGGAGCAAACCCGCAGGAAACTTCTGGAGGCGCGGCTTGTCTTCGGCAGCGATAATGGCGGCTTGAGCGGTCTTGGCGGCGGCGCTCAGATACTTTTCCATCAGCAGCGGCGAGAGCGAGAGCACGTCCCCGATATTGTCGAAGCCATAGCCCACATCATCGTTGGGGAAGTCATCCGCAGGGCGCACATTGACCCCGAGCAAGTCCCGGATCGTGTTGTTGTACTCGGCGCGATTCAGGCGGCGCATGGTAACACGGCCAGGGTCGTTGATCTGGCAGTCCGCTTGTGAAAACAGGCTCTCCAGCGTGTTGCCCATGCGCTTGCGCTCCGCATCGGTGGGCTGGGGCATATCGGCGGGCGGCATTCGCTTCTCCAAAACCACCCCGCTCACCCGATCCCATGAGGTGCGGCTCTTGAGCACCGCCGCGAAGCTTTTTTCGCTGCTCAGATTGATCGCTCCGGAGCCATTGGGAGCCGTGTGGCAGCCCACACAGTATTTTTGGATCAGCGGCAAAACATCACGCTCAAAGTTCCCCGCAGGTTGGGTGGGTGCTACTTTTGTGCTGGCTGAGGCCGTTTTTTTCTGCGTGGTTTTTTTTTGGGGCAGAGCCGCCCCTGCCGTGAGAGCGGCAAGAGGTAGGCCAATAACGAGAAGGGTTGCGTATCGAAACATGGCTATCTTATAGATGGTTACCGAGAGAATCTGGTTCAGGTTCCTGGTTTATTTTAGGTTTATTTTTTTTCCGCCATAATAGAGAGTGTGCAGGAAAAGAAAAAGCAGGAGCTACTCCCTAGCCGTCTGGAGGTGCTCGATGGCCTCCGTGGGCTTGCTATCGCCTTAGTGGTGTTCTTTCATCTCTGGCAGAAGTCCTGGTGGAACCCACTCGAGCGCTTTGAGACACTGGGCCAGCTCGTGCCACGCGGCTACCTAGGAGTCGAGCTGTTTTTCTTTTTGAGTGGCTTCTGTCTCTACTGGCCTCTTGCCCGTAGGGAGGCTCTGCCCTCTTGGCAAACCTATTTTTCGCGGCGGGCAGGGAAGATCCTGCCATCTTATTGGCTCTGTTTGCTCGTCGCCTGGTTTGCTCTGCCTGATCCGATAGCCCACGCCGACCCGCACCTGCATCTCTTGGCGCATCTGAGTTTTTTGCACCCGTTTCTCTTGGAGACCTACGGCTCGATTCATGGAGTATTCTGGTCACTGGGCGTCGAGGTGCAGTTCTATGTGGTCTTCCCACTGGTGGCGTGGCTCTTTCGCCGAAGCGCACTGATCGGGACACTGCTCTTGGTGGCGCTGGCCTGCCTCTACCGCCTCTGGGTGTTCCGTAGCTTTCAGCTGGAGACCGAAGGCTTGGCCTACACGGGACGGATGAACCAGCTCCCTGCGTTTCTGGATCTTTTCGGTGGGGGAATGGCGGCGGCGGTACTGGTGGCGCGGGTACAGAAGCGTGTCAAGCCGCATTTGGCGTGGGGAATTGTCTTGCTACTGGGGCTCGTGGCGTGCTGGTGGGTCTTTCACTCGTTCCAGGGCCTGCCCAACGGCCGCAACGGGCAGATGAACCACCAAGCGGCAGTCCGCTTGCCCTTTGCCCTAGCACTTCTGATCACGACCGTAGCAGGCTCGCTGACCCCGCTGAAGTGCCCGCTTCCGCTACGCTTTCTGGCGGCGATCTCCTACAACCTCTACCTCTGGCACACGCTGGTGGCAACACTCCTGCAAAGCGCGATGGGAATTACCGAGCCCTGGAAGGTCACCGATGAGAGCTTGCGGGTGCGCTTCACGCTGGTGAGCTGGCTGGTGTCGCTGGCACTCTCCACACTGATCACGTACGCCTTTGAGCTGCCGATCTTGCGACGAATGTCACGAAAGGCTAGGGGAGGAGAGTCTGCCAGTGGGGCCGAAGTACCTGCCCAAGTGACGGAATAAGAAGCCCAAGCAGAGCTAGAGTGCCCACGCCGAGCGCAAAGCCCAGGAGCATCTGCGGCATTCCGCTATTCCATAGGCGCTGTTGCAGCGTGGCAGGTTCAGGACGGGCCTCATGGCGCTCTAAGAGGGTCTTGGCCGCGCCAATCGCCTGCGTGAGCTGCGCCTCCGTGGCCGGGCGTGTCGTGAGATGCTCCTGGAGCCAGCCTCCAAACGAGCGCCAGAAAAATAGCGCCAAAATCCCCGAGAGAATATAGCCTGCCTCGCCCAGAAGTGGCCCCAGAACTCCTCCCAGACCCAGCAGAAACGAGCCCGCTAAGAGATTGGTGCCACAGCGCGGGTGCACACGCGGCATTCGTCTTACGGGATCCACCAGAAGCGGCACATGGCGCTCCAAGGCATGCACGACTTGGTGCTCCGCCGCATGAAAGCCTGCCAGGGGCGAGAGCCGAACCAGCCCGAGAAAGACCGCCAGTGTGATCACTGCCCTCAGCGCCAGCTCGACCGTCTCACGCCACACCAGTGGGAGCGGCAGGGCGGGCAAGTGGGGCTCTAAGAGACTCAAGACAATAATCAGGGAGAGCTGGGTAAAGAAAAAGCAAAAGCCCGTGAGCACCAGGGCCGCGCCACTAACACCAGCCGAGACTGTGCCCGTGGAAAGATGCACCCCCACCGGAGTCGCCATCCCACCTAGAGGAGGCAGGGCCAAAGGACGAAGCAGCTCGCGCACCAGATCACCATGCCCGACCATCCCGTAGTAGAGCCCACTGCCTTCTGCAACCGGCAAGGCATCCACTCCCTCTTCCTCAAGGGCCGCTTGTAGCTCCGTCACGCTCAGGAGCGGAGAGAGGGCACCTGTCGGAACTAAGACCGTGCTCTCGACTTGGGCTTCAAGCCAGTGACGGCGCTTAGGGCCAGTGGGGGCGCTGTGTAAGTAAGTGGCTAGGGACGCTTCGGTGACAAGCCCTATCAGAATCCCACCCGAGACCACCGGGACGCACCGGTAGGGAGAGACACGCACCCACTCTGCCGCTGCCCCGACCCGCTCGTAGGGAGAGATTCCAGGCAAGGGGCGAGCAAGCTCATGGACAAGAAGAGGATCGGGAGGTGAGGCGGGAGCAGTGGCAAAGGCAGACATGCTATGCTACACTTTACCACGCCTCCTCCCATGCCCCACCAAGCTATCCTTATGCCCAAACAAGACCCTCGTAGCTCGCCCGAGTACCGCCGTCTCGTCGCGCTTGCCGCCCGTGATGATGCCGAGCGCCAGAAGGGAATCCGTGTCACCAAGGTCGTGACGGGTGACCCAAGCCAGCGCCTTGCGGCTCTCACCTTCGATGACGGCCCCCACGGCTGGCGCACCCTAGATCTTCTGACGATTCTCAAGCGCCTCAACGTGAAGGCGACTTTCTTTGTGGTGGGGAAGATGGCCCTGCGCTACCCCGAGATCATTGAGCAGATGGTTCTAGATGGCCATGAGCTGGGTAACCACACCTACAACCACTACCGCTTGCCTAGGATCCCCTTGAGCCAGGTACCAGAAGAGCTCAACCGCACCCGCGATGTCCTGACCGGGATTGTTGGTGCGCCCACGCGGCTCTTTCGGCCTCCCGGCGGCGAGTACAACGATGCGATTCAGAAGATCATTGCCCAGGAAGGCTACACCAACATGCTCTGGACCGACGATCCCGCGGACTATAAACTAGGGCGCTCCAGCCAGAAGATTACCGAGCTGGTGATGCGCGATATCACGCCGGGGGGAATCATCCTGCTGCACAGTGGCCTCATTGCCACCATGAATGCGGTTCCCATCATGGTCAATCGCCTCCAGGCTCAGGGCTATCAGTTTGTCACCTGCTCGGAGTTAATCCAGCGCGGCAACGGCCTGCTCCATCTACAGAATATCCCCACCCGCATCAGCCGCACCGCCGCGACTTAGAGATACGGTTGTGGAGTGGCGAGGTGGTTCTGGACATAGTCTGTGACCGCCTCTTCCAGTGAGCGAAATGGGACATCGCAGCCCGCGTGACGTAGTTTCTCAATGGTCGCTTGAGTGTGGTACTGGTAGTTTCCCTGAAGCCGCTCGGGCATCTCAATATACTCAATGCGTGGCTCACGCCCCATTGCCGCAAAGACCGCGTTTGCCAGCGCGTTCCAGGGGCGGGCATTCCCTGTGCCGATATTAAAGATCCCGTTCTCTTCGGGGTGCTGTAAAAACCAGAAGAGCACCTCCACACAGTCTTTCACATAGACAAAGTCTCGTGTCTGACCGCCATCGGTGTAGTCTGTGTGGTAGCTCTTGAAGAGCCGGATCACACCCTCGCTCTGCACTTGCTGAAACGCCTTGTGCACCACGGAGCGCATGTCGTCTTTGTGGTACTCATTGGGGCCAAAGACATTAAAGAACTTAATCCCCACGATCTCCTCGGTGAGGCGCGTGCGGAGCGCATGGAGATCAAAGAGATGCTTCGAGTAGCCGTAGCGCGTGATGGGCCTCAGCCGAGGAACCAGCGCGTCATCATCGGCGAAGCCTAGGTCACCATCGCCGTAGGTCTGGCCGCTGCTGGCATAGAGAAAACGCACCCCCCGCGCCGTTGCCCACTCCGCCAGGGTCTTGGTGTAGTGGAAGTTGTTCTCCATCAGGTAGTCCGCGTCGGCCTCCGTCGTCACCGAGCACGCCCCCAGATGCACCAGCGCATCGGGCTGGAAATCCAGCTCTCCGGCCTTGAGCTGCGCCAGAAAAGTGTCTTTGTGCAGGTAGTCTGTGTAGCGCAGTCCCAGCAGGTTGCGCCACTTCTCCGACGTGTTCAAGTTGTCCACGATCAAAATATCGTCAATGCCTGCCTGATTGAGCCGCCAGACCATGGCGCTTCCAATAAAGCCTGCCCCGCCCGTTACAATAACACGATTCACAGTGCGTAGTTTACCATCTACTTGCGCTACGCACGGAGGGTCTGTGCGGCAAGGCTCAGGCTCTCCAGCTTCTTTTGTGCGACATCCAGCGTGTTGATCGGGCGGTCCGAAAAAGTCCCAAAGCCACAGTCGGGGTTGAGGAAAATACTCTCTGCAGGCCGGTAGGAGAGCAGCTCCTGCACCCGTGCAACAAGCTGTTCCACAGGCTCGATCTCGCTGGTTCTAGGGTTGACCAGCCCCAGCCCGATTTCTTTGTCATCGGGGAGGGCGGCCAGCGGCGCAAAGCTTCCAGCACGCTCGGTGGCGTACTCCAGCACGAGCTGATTGACCTTCATCCGCGCAAAATAGGGCACCAGGGCATCGTACGGCCCGGCAAGAAGCACCGACTCGTCGCGGCTCCAGTTGCCCCGGCAGACATGTAGCCCCGTGCGGATGCCCTCGACGCCTTCGACAACCTGGTTGATTAGCTCCACGGCAAACTCCAGCTCGCTCTCCGGACTGGCTTTCTCGCTCAGTGCTGCGCACATAAAGCTATGTGTGGCGTGCGGCCCAGCAAACGCCACTTCGGAGAGCACTGGCTCGTCGAACTGCACAAAGTCCGCTCCTGCATCGCGCAAAGCGATGAGCTCCGCACGCAGCACCGCCACCACATCCGCCCCGAGGCTCTCTTTGGTGGGGTAGGTATCGGCGGAGAGGCGCTTGACCCACATCGAGCGCGAGAGCAAGTACGGCCCCGGCAGTGCCACTTTCACGGGCTTACCCGTATGAGACTTTGCCCACGCCAGCTCATCGCCTGCCAGCGTGGTTTTGCGAGAGAGCTTTCCCTCGACCACGGGGTTTTTAATCGCAAACGCGGGCACGTCCAGCGCCGCCAGAAGCCGCTCAAACGCCGCTTTATCCTCTACCCAGTCCAGCATCTCCGCAAGGCTCATCAGTCGCACGCCACCCAGTTTCGTGGCGATAAAGCTAAAAAAACTATCGCGCCCCTGCTCGCCCTCGGAGACAATGTCCACGCCTGCCGCTTCTTGCAGCGCAAGCACCTCAACCCGCGCCTGCTCAAGCACATCAGCATCGGGCACCCCACGTCGCAGTGATCTTCGTAGCGCCTCAGGCCGAGGGAACGACCCGACCACTGTCACGGGAAACAAAGGAAGGCTCATGCGGCGTTTGTAGCCTTGTCGGACTCTCTCCAAGCGCGCCCTAGAGCCATTGCTTCATCGTAAGCAGCAAGGTCATTTTTAAAGAGTGCGGCTCTGCGTTTCCACCAAGGCTGACTCGGTGATTCTTTCTGACTACTCAAACGCTCGACCGCCTCTTCTAGGCGAGAAATACGCTTTTCGATCTCGGCATCTTTACTCATGGCCATCGCTCCTTTACCTAAATTATATCGTCTTAACCTCAATTGTAAGTGGCACGGGCCGGGTAAGAGAGTTCGCGACGGGCGAGGTGTGGAGTGTCTCGGCCCAGAGCTTTTGGATCGTGGCGTCGTCGGAGTCGGACTGGACGTAGGCGGTGCCGGTGATCTCTTTAAAGCCCGCGTGGCCGTCGGTTTCCAGCCCCAGAAAGACATTGATGTTCTCGATGCTGGCTGAGAGCGCCACTTCCAGCTCGTCAATCGTGACTCCCGCGCGTGAGGCGCGTAGCTGGAGCCCCATCGCAAGACAGGCCGCCAAGGCGTTGAGCACATACTCCACCGCACTTGGAGCCGCGTCTTTTACGTCGAAGCTGGCCGGTTGCCCTACGTCCCAGCCGTGGTTTCGCGCATAGACTTTTACCGTGTTCTCGCTCGCCTGCCAGTGTGCACGGGCGCGCCAGCGGTAGTTTTTCGCCTGCTCGGCGGCGGCATCGGACTCGGCCTTGCTCTCGCCGCCACGCTGCACAAAGAAGCGATTCGTCCCTGTGCCAACCGACCAGCCCAGGTAGGGATTCTTGGTCATGCGACACCACGCCGGGAGATCCTCGCGCACGGAAATCTCCGTCGAGCGAATCTCCAGAACTCCCGACTGCGGCGTCTCCAGCATCGCCTTGCGGATAATCAGCAAGAGCCCCGAGCCACAGTCCAGGTTCCCACCGTCGCAGATATTGGCGACGGCGGGGATTTCAACAAGAGTGTCGCTCATCTAGTACGTCATGCTGGCAGCGCCCTGGGAGAGAAACTCGACGGCTTTTGCGCCACCGACGATCGTAGCACCAGGGATGAGGTTGTTCTCGTCGAGGCCGCGTTTTTTGAAGCACGGGGAGCAGACCCAGATAATCCCGCCTGCCTCGACAAAGCTGGCGATCAGCTCGCCGAGCGGCTTGAAGCCCTCTTCGTGAATGTCATCAGCGTAGCCTTTGACGGCAAGGCGTGCGCCCTCAATGGACAGAAAGACAACGGTCTCCTGCTCACTGGCGACCGAGGCATTGGCGACGACAAACCCGACCGTGGCGCGGTCGGTATCGTTCTTGGAGTTGGTGACGCTAATCAGAATCTTTGACATTTATTTAACTTTCTTTCTCAGATAGTAGTCCGGCGCAGTGGCTCGGAGCAGGGAGTGCCCGGTCATGTTGCACCAGGCCGGAATGTCGTGGGGCGCACCAAGATCGGTGGCGCGTAGGTGGAGAACCTGGCCAGGCGCAAGGGGCAGCATCGCTTTTCGCAGGGCGATCATCAGGTCACCGCAGCCCATCTCCTCGGTGTCGTTGAAGGCATCGGGGAGCAACTCGCCGGTGGTAGCGGCTTCTTTGGGCATCGGAGCCTCGCCGCCCTCGGGGCCGTAGAAGAAGACCCAGGTGGCGAAGTCGTCGGAAAAATCTTCGAAGCGGTGGACGACGCCCGCTGGGACAAAGAGCATCGCGCCGGGCGTAAATGCCGTGCGCGTCTCGCCGCTCAGGAAAAAGCCGGTGCCCGCGATCACGACATAGACTTCGTCGCGGCTGTGCGGTTGCTGAAGATCCTCCCCGACTGGCTTGTAGATCTCCACAGCAAGCGAGCCGTGCGCGAAGACTCCCAGAAAGAGCTCGCCGGATCTCGTAAGCTGTGCCTGCGCCTCAGAAGCATTCATGGGAACACTCTACCCGGCGCGATAGAATAAAAGCTATGCCAACCTATACCTACCGCTGCGATGGCGACTGTGAGACCTGCGGCGGGACGCAGGAGATCTTCCAGCGCATGTCCGATGCGCCCCTCACCCAGTGTGAGGAGTGCCAGAAGCCCATGCGCCGCATTGTCAGCCTACCGCTCCGCGCTGTGGTCAACAGCGGGAACCTCTCGGACAGTAATATCGAGGCCAAGGGCTTCACGAAGTACGTCCGCGCCGGAAAAGGCCGCTACGAAAAAGTGGCGGGCTCATCGGAAGCCCCCGCCACGCTCGATGGCAATAACACCTCGGACGGGTTGTAAAAAGCCCGCCCCCTAACCCCCCACCCAGAGGGTACCCGACGGGGGGACAATTAGGAATCCGATTCCTCTGATCCCCCCCGCTCTGCGGGGGATGGGGGGGAAGTTTTCACCAGCTCCCAGGCGATATGCGCAAGCTCGGGGGCGATGAGCTTTTCCCAGGCCAAGACGACGGCTTTGTGAGAGCCGGGCGTGGAGAAAACGGCCATGCCTTGGTAGACTCCCGCCACGGCACGCGAGAGCATCGCCGCTGCGCCCACTTGCTCCCAGGAGAGCATGCGAAAGATCTCCCCAAAGCCAGGGAGCGTTTTCTCTAGCTTCTGCGCCAGGGCATCGTAGGTCGTGTCGCGCTGTGAGATTCCTGTGCCACCGTTGAAAAGCAGCACCTGCACGCCTGCCACAATGGCCGCGTCCAGCGCTGTTGCCACTTGTGCAGGCTCGTCCTCGATGATTCGGTAGAAAGCCAGTACGTGCCCCGCTGCGGCGACCTCACGCCTTAGAAACTGCCCGTTGAGGTCGGTCTCTGTCGTGCGGGTATCGCTGACGGTCACCACTCCCAGGGGAATCGGGCCACGCCCGTTGGCTTTTTGCTGGTGTTCTTGATGGCTCATGGAAAGTTAGAGTACCCGAATCTGTCACTCGGGGGATGCTAGATCTGTGGTTTGGGGCTACCCTGGGCACATGAGACAGATGGGTGGAGTGGACATGATGACGCAGTCGGCGCTGACGAGTGTCTTGCAGGACGTGCGGGGCAGTGCGCTTTTCTACGAGAGTGCGGCGGGGCGCTACGGAAAAGCCTTTCCCTTTGCCGACATGGCCCGCACGGAGCGCCGTCACGAGCGCCTCATGCTGGGCTTGCTCAAGACCTACTCGGTCACCGAACCGAGCTCGGCAAAACCAATGGGGAAGCTACCTATTAGCCTCACGGAGACCCTACGGCTAAGTACCACATGGGAGCAAAATATGGTCAAGGAGTGCAGCCGCTATCTGGGCTTTGTCAAGCAGCAAGATATCAGCGATATCATCACCATTATCAAGATCACCTCGCGTGATCTCCACCTACCCCTTCTCCAAAAAAAGCTCGCTCCCCCCACTCCCACCTTGACGCCCGCTCAGGTGCGCAAGATACGAGATAAAGTCAACCACGGCAGGTAAGAGCGTCGCAGATGGCGAATAGCCCCGCATGAATGGATTTTTTGCATGGTGGAAGGCAACCCCGCTCTACATTCGGATCATGATCGCCCTGGTACTGGGAGCAATTGTTGGGACGGCATGGGGCGAGGGGGCGGCCAATCTTGAGGTTCCCGCCAAGCTGATCCTACGGATGCTCGGGGCGCTGGCTCCACCGCTGATCCTGATCGCCGTGATCCAGGCCCTGATGAAGACCGAGGTCAAGGGCAAGCTCGCCGCCAAGCTCGGGGGCTTGCTGGTGCTCAATACCGTGGTCGCGATTGTGATTGGGCTGGTTGTCGCCAATGTGGTTCAGCCAGGCAAGTACGGCAAGCTGGAGCTGCCCGCGCCCAAGGCCACGCTCTCATCGAAAGAGACCGATCCCCAGAAAAAGCTGATCCTAGAGACCATGGAGAAATCGGGCTGGAAAGCGCCTGAGGCCAAAAAAGAGGTCTGGGAGCAGTTTTTAGACAACGTCCCCAAGAGCCTTGCCGGGCCGCTGGTGGAGAACAATGTCATCGGGATTATCCTGCTGGCGCTGGCCTTTGGAACCACGCTTCGCGCCATGAAAGACCGCGCCGTCACCACCGTAATGCAGGCGGTGGACATCGCGATGGAGACGCTTGTCAGCATCCTGCACGGCATTATCCAGATCGTCCCTATTGGCATCTTTGGCATCGTGGCCTCGATCGTGGGCAAGCAGGGCTTTGCGCCGTTCGCCGCGCTGGGCTACTTTATTGTCGCCGTCCTGATCGCCTTGTTCTTGCAGGCGTGCTACTACCTCACCCGCGTTCGTTTCGGCTCCTGGGTGCGACCCGGTCAGCTGTTGCAAGGCTGCCGCGACGCGCTGGTGATGGCCTTCTCGACGGCCTCGTCCACCGCGACCATGCCGGTGACGTTCCAGTGTCTCTGGACCAAAGTCGGGCTGCGGGAGCGCTCGGCGAGCATGGGCTCGCTGGTTGGCTCGAACTTCAACAACGACGGCACGGCGCTCTACGAGGCAATGTCGGCGCTCTTTGTGGCGCAGCTACTGGGGCAGAACCTCACGCTCCAGCAGCAGCTTCTCATCGTCATTACGAGCATCGTGGCATCGGTGGGCGCGGCAGGAATCCCCGAGGCGGGCCTTGTCACCATGACCCTGGTCTTCACCGCCGTCGGGCTGGACGTCCGCTATATCGCCTTGCTCTTCACCGTGGACTGGTTCTTAGACCGCTGCCGCACCATGATCAACGTCATGGGCGACATGAACATCTCCTGCCTGCTGGATGGAAAAGAGCGCGAGGAATCCAGCGAGCGCCTCCCCGACATCCCCCTCGGCGACGAATCGTAGGCCGCCGGTTGAAACCGGCGTCTGCAATGGCGTCGTTCCTCCGCCGCAAAGCCCGTGCCGGGCTACCCAATCCCAGCCCGGCACGGGCTTTGCGGCATGCAGTGCCACTGTTGACGCCCCATTCCATGGGGCGGTCAGAGCCGCACGACCAGATCTAGCTTCTCGCTGTTTTTCTCGCGCTTCGCAACCCCGCCATCATCGGTGTGATCCTGCCCGATGCTGTAGAGAAGACAGCCCGCGCCGTCTTTGCGGTAGCGGAGCGGTTGCTTGTCTGGGGAGAATGGATCGGCGGGGAGCGTGGGAGAGTCGGGGAAGCTGCCCGTTTTTGCCTTCTCCTCAAGTAGCGCCAGCGCCGTTTCTCGCAAATGCCGGAGCGCCGCCGTATGAAGGTGGGGCTTGACCGCTGCCTCGGAGAAGACAGGTGTCAGAATCAGCACCATCAGGTTCTGAGGGATATTGAGCTTGTCTTTCTGCCACTCCCCAACGGTCGCGTCGAACCACTTGCCCAGTGCTTCGTAGTCGCCCGTCTGCTTGCACTTCCTGGCCTGAACAAACGCGCCACGCCAGAAAAGAAGAAGCTGTTTCTCCCAGTAGGGTGTCGCCACTGGTGCCACCAGCGCTAGGGTTCGGTTCGTATCCGGGGTTTCAGACTCATCACTAAAGCTCTGAACCCTTCCTTGGCGCATCTGCTTCATGGCAACGGTTGAGAGAATTACCTCACCGCCAAAGTAGAGCTCGGGATCAGGAGGTGCCCCAAATGCAGCAAGGGTCGCGTGGGCCTGTTGGCTGGGCCCGAAGCGTTTCAGAGTTGCGATATAGCCCTTGTCGGCAATCGCGTGAATGGCAACCGAGACCAACGCCGCGATCAGACAAGGAGTCTCACCTATCCGATTACCAAGCTGGGCAGCCTGCGCAATCGAAGTCCAGGCATGAGTAGCATCGGAAGCGAGGTATGCTTTTGCCGTAAGAATACGTGCAAACTGACGCAGAACCGCAAACTCAGGGAAGAGCAAATCTGGCCCCTGGCTCCAGTCATAGGCCATATCACAGTGTGGCAGTGCGCTCGCATCCTGGGCGAGGTGAATCAGTGTCGCGTAGCGCTGCTCACTATCCAGGAATGTTGCCCGAAGTGCCTCATCCTCAGGGGCCTTCAGAAGGTCCCCTGAAAGTTTTTCCCAGGCAATACGCTCTTTTTCAGGAAGCGCACGGTAGCGCTTGGTAAGCTCTTTGAGGAGCGGCCCTGCGTTCTGGGAGTCAGGAATAGGCGGATTTGGGCGCAGGTCTTCGGGCGTCAGCGGAATCCCCTCGCGGCGTGCGGCGGCGCGCTGTCTCTCCAGCAAGCTTGGGCCAGAGATGGAGAGTGTCAAGAGGCCTACCACAGGCGATGAGGCAAGCGCGAGGCCGCTCCACTTTAAAATACTGCGTCGTGTCGGGTTCATGGGGGGATAGACGTAAAATCAGCGCGGTTGGTTACGGCCTCTCCCAGAGATTTCTGGTTCGGGTCTTGAGCAATGCCATTGGGTTTTCGAGAAGCTCAGCGAGAGAGAGGTTAAAGAGATCACCGTCTTTCAATTCCAAAAAAAGCAAACCACTTTCTGATGATAGTTGCACCTCAGGAATGTCATCTTCATTTGGCTCACTTCCTGGTAAAACGAGATGTGCAGTGGGAGGCAATTCTTCTTCACTTAAAGGAAAAACCGTAGGGTCTTGTGCCTCGTCATGAATTTCAAATGTAGCAGGTGGATCGTCTTGTTCCAGCCCATCGAAGTTAAACGAGTGTAGAAGTAGAAACTGCTGTGGCGCAATTTGGAAAAAGTAGTGGATTCCCACATCGTCGTCTCCTGTATTGAAAGAGATGCAGTGGGTACTTGTGACTTTTAAGACACTGATGCGATTATTTTTTAGCTCTGCTTGGAGCTGGCGCAAGAAGGGGGCCTCGCGTAACTTTTGATGGGCATCTAGGAGCTGGCGCTGGTTGCTACGCGCCAAGCGAAAAAGAAAACTAAAGAGTCCCATGCCAATGGCAAGTGCCATTAAAGCTGTCATGCCCATCTGCCAGAGAATAGCACTCAGCAGAGGGCATCCTACTCCTACTGCGATAACCCAGGAAAAAGCCTGGCGCTGGTCTTTCCGTGCCTGCGCCGCCAAGCGCTCTGGCGAATAGGTGGCAAGAACTTCCTGACGTTCTGTACGCTCCTCGGGTGTGAGAGGCCGCTCGCAGCGCTCAATCGGCATGATTTGCCACTTCGATCAGATTGCCGTCGGGGTCGCGGAAGTAGAGCGAGAGAATCGGGCCGGTGGCTCCGGTACGGGCGACGGGGCCTTCGAGAATCTCGACGGCGCAGTGGTCTAAGTGTGAGGCGATCTCTGTCAGTGGCGTGTCGGTGAGAAAGCAGAGGTCGGCGGAGCCAGGGGTCGGGAGCGTGGCTTTGGGCTCTAGCTCCCGACCGGCTTGGTGCAGATTTATCTTCTGATCGCCAAAGCGCAAGGCCACTCGGCCAACGCCGAAGCTCTGCCGCTCCATCCCGAGCACGCGCTCATAAAACTCTAGGGTGCGCGGGATGTCGGCGACGGTCAGAACTAGGTGGTCGAGCCTTAGGCCAGCGACTTGCACAGGTTCGCCATCTCGATGGCAGCGACGGCGACCTCGGAGCCTTTATTGCCCGCCTTGGTGCCCGCGCGCTCAATGGCCTGCTCAATCGTGTCGCACGTTAAGACGCCGAAAGTCACGGGGGTATCGGTGGCGAGCATGGCTTGTGAGATGCCCTTGCTGGCCTCGGAGGCGATGTAGTCGTAGTGGTCGGTGGAGCCGCGAATCAGGCAGCCCAGACAGATCACCGCATCGTACTTGCCCGACGCGGCCATTTTTCGTGCGATCAGCGGGATCTCGAACGTCCCCGGCACACGCGCAATCGCCACTTTCTCCGGATCGCCGCCGTGCCGCCGGAACGCATCAAGCGCTCCTTCGAGCAGGCGCTCGGTGATAAACCCGTTCCAGCGGGAGATAACAATCCCAATCTTGAGCCCAGTCGCAACCAGACTCCCTTCAAAAACCTGAGGCATGCAGCTATTGTACCTAAAACTCGACACGCTTTCGATCATGTGCTAATTTATTAGCATTATGCTAAAAGATTAGCACTGATTATGCACTTTACCGAGAAACTCAGCCGCCGCGAGCGGCAGATCCTAGAGGAAACTAAAGCGATGTTGCTCTTCTTTATTGTTGCCAGCATGCCAGTTTTGGGAGCCGCGAAGCCCGTACCCAGAGGGTGTCCCTGACGAGCCTAAGCGAGCCGGCAGGCAAAAGGCGCGGGTACACTCTTGGCGTGATTACCTTTGACTACCATAGCCACAACGACCGCTGTGGCCATGCAATCGGGACGCTGGAGGACTATGTCCAGCAGGCAATAGTGCTCGGCCTGACCCACTTTGGGATGTCGGATCATGGCCCGGCTTACTGGCTGGAGGGCGACCATGCCCAGCCCGGCATCCAGATGGCGATCTCTGAGCTTCCAAACTATGTTGCCGAGGCCATGGCTCTTAAAGAGCGCTACGCCGATAGAATTGCGCTGGCCGTGGGGATTGAGGCGGACTTTATCGAAGGGCACGAGGAAAAACTTGCCGCCTGGCTGGCGGCGCATCCCTTTGACTATGTTTTAGGAAGCGTGCACTACGCCCTCGGCCATAGCGTCTTTAACCGGCGGCACTGGACGGCACAAAGGCCTGAGCGCATCTTTCGCGACTACTACCGCCAGGTGATTTTAGCGGCGAAGTCTGGGCTCTTTGACATTCTCTCGCACCTGACGGTCATAGATACCTACTCGCCCGGCATTCCCGAGAAGCTCGCCGCTGAGCTCTACCCACAAGTCGCGGCGGCGATTGCCGAGTCGGGCTGCATCGTCGAGCTCAATACGTCGTGCTACCGCAAGCAGCCTTTTTGGGATGCGCCGTACCCCAATCTACCGATGCTCACGGAGCTGATCAAGTGCGGTGTTCCTCTCACGTTTGGCTCGGACTGCCACGCACCCAGCGAGATCCACTTTGCCCGTTCAAAAGTCGAGATATTGCTGGAAGGATTAGCTATTTCTTTGGAAGCGCAACCAAATCGGGTAAAACGGAGTCACATTCAAACATTTCGCGCTCCCCCGCGTGGCGGGGGCTAGGGGGCAAGCTTTTTGGAGAATCTTCTTAACTTTCACTGGGTAAGTATGCCCAGCGCCTGGATTGGTCTGCTGACCCTGATCGCGCTGGAGATCGTGCTGGGGATAGACAATATCGTCTTTATCTCGATTCTCTCCGGCAAGCTCGTCCCAGAAAGACAAGCGGAGGGCCGTCGCAAGGGAATGGTGCTAGCGGTAATTCCGCGCATCTTGCTACTGCTCTTTATTCCCGTGGTGCTTCGGATGAAAGATCCTCTGTTTAGTCTGCCGTTTCAAGACCCACACTCGCATGCCGCGACCATTGGGATCTCTTTGCAAGACTTGGTGCTGATCATTGGCGGGATCTTCTTGCTGGCCAAGGCTTCCCACGAGCTGCACCATAAGCTAGAGGGCGACGATCATATCGAAGAAAACCCAGAGGAGCGCAAGAGTGGCAGCGGGACATTTGGGGCGGTGATGGTGCAGATCATGCTGCTCAATATCGTCTTCTCGCTCGACTCGATTGTTACGGCCATTGGGATGATCCCTCCCAGTCAGGTCACGGTGATGATCTTAGCGGTGCTGGTCTCGACGGGGATTATGGCGCTGACGGTCAATCCCGTGAGCCGCTTTGTGGAGAAGCACCCTGGCGTAAAGATTCTGGCGCTCTCCTTTCTCTTGCTGATTGGCTTTAACTTAGTGATTGAGGGCTTTCACTTTGAGATTCCCCAAGGCTATGTCTACTTCTCGATGGGCTTTTCGGTGTTTGTGCAGGTGCTCAATATCCGCGCCACTTCCGACAAGAAGAATAAAAGTGTGGAGCTAATCGAACCCAAGCTATAATAGAGACATGGAAAACCTGACACCTGCCCACTTTATCCTGCCGCTGACGGTGGCGATGCTGGTTTTTTTTGCGCTTTTTAGCTTCTATCGCCTCAAAGAAAACAACGTAAACTCAGAAAATGGAGAGACGCGTGGCCTGGCACAGGAGCCCATCGTTCGGCTGGACTACCTCTTGGCCGCGACGCTCTCCATGATATTTCTGTGCGTCTCTCTCTGGCGGCTGGACTTCCCGACCAAGGCGGTCTTCGATGAGTGCTACCACTCCCGAACCGGGATGCAGTATGTCTTAGGGCAAAACCCGATGGAGTGGACGCACCCTCCGCTGGCCAAGCTGATTATCGCGGTGGGGCTGCGGCTCTTCGGGGGAAACTTCAACCCACTGGAGGGGATCTACAGGCCCGACATGCTGTTTTCCCACGAGGCCGCGCTGGGCTGGCGCTTTGGCAGTGTGGTCTTTGGAGCCCTCTCGCTCTTTCTGCTCTACTTTTTGGCGCGTCAGCTCACGGGTAACCGGCTGGCGGCGCTGCTGGCGATGGGGATGCTGGCGCTGGACGGGGTCTTCTTCGTGCAGAGCCGGCTGGCGATGACCAATATCTACACAGTCTGTTTTATCTTGCTGGCGGCACTGACGGCATGGAACTATCGCGTCGGGGGAAAGACCCGCTGGATGCTGGCGCTGGGCCTCGCGCTGGGCCTTGCGGTTGCAACCCGCTGGACCACCCTCTACGCCGTGGGGCTCATCGCGCTCTGGCTGCTCTCATACGACCTGCCCCGCGCGGCAAAATCTCCGAAAGTTCTTGCACTGGCCGGGCTGGGGGTGACGCTTTTGGTGGGGCTTTTCGTCAAAGCGAGCCAGTTCTACAAGGCGGACACTAGCTTTCCCGACAAACAGCGCCTGATCTTAGAGAGCTTGGGGCAGTGGGCACTCGGAGCCGTGGTGATCTATCTCGTCGCTTACGCGATTTTGCAGGCGCTTGATCCCAAGAACAAGCTCATCGCACTGCCGGGTCTGTACTTGCTGGCCTTTATTGCCCTGCCGATCTGCCTCTACTTGCTTTCGTACCGGCCGTATATGCTCCAAGAGCCGAGGCATGACTTGTACAAAGTCTTCACCGAGCAGAAAGTGATGTGGGACTACCACGCCGGGATGAAAGAGACCCACCCGTGGAGCTCGCCGTGGTGGTCGTGGCCGCTGGTGCTGCGCCCGACTTGGTACGAGCGCGGTATCGTGGGGCCAGGCGATGGTAGAACCGTGGGGATTCTCTGTATCGGCAATGTCTTTGTCTGGTGGGCAAGCATCCCCGCACTCTGCATGGCGGTCTGGCGTGCCCAAAAAGAGCGCCACGCGGGCTTGGGCTTTGCTGCACTGCTGGGACTGGGACTCTGGCTGGCGTGGAGCATCCAGCCGCGCCCACTGGTCTTTCTCCACTACTTCTTTGAGGCGCTGCCCTTTGCCTGCATCGTGCTGGGCTACTTTGGCGCACGCCTCGTCACCAGCCGCGACGAAGACTCACGCTCGATTGCTCTTGGCTATGGGGCGCTCATTCTCTTCTGGTTTGGCTTCTTCTACCCGCTCCTCTCCGCCCTGCCCATTCCGCAGTTTTACCTTCAGATGCACCTCTGGCTAGGGAAGCTCTGGAGCTAGCCTAGAAAATTTGGAGCCGGGCTTCATCACGGGGGTGGCGAATATCACGCGGCGGGGCTTGTGTGGCTTGCTCGAAGAAGGCTTGGGCCTCTCGGGGCTTGCCTTCCCGATGCGCGATCCAGGCCATCTCCGCCAGTGTCGAGCCGAGCTGCGCCCCGATCCGGTAGCGGCGAAACTCCACTAGCGCTGCCTGAACACTGGCCCAAGCGGCAGCGAAGTCTTTCTGGCTTGCCAGCACGATCGCCCGGCTACGCTCGATAAAGGCGGGAAGCACATGGATCATGTTATCGTGGCAGAGGCGGAGCGCCTCGGTATAGTGGGCAAGGGCAGCGGTGGGTTGGCCTGTGTGGCGGGCGAGCTCTCCTAAAAGGTAGCGCACATTGGCCTGTCCCATCTCATCGGGCATCTGACCCAGCGCCTCGTGGACGATGGGCTCCGCCTCAGAGTAGCGCTCCTGGAAGATCAGCACTTGCGCAAGTCCATAGAGCGCATCACCGGTGCTAATGTGGCTCTCTAGCTGTCGTGCCAACACGAGAAACTGGGTGTAGCCCTGCTCCGCCTCGGATAGCTTGCCCTGACAGAGTGCCGCGACAGCGAGGTACTCCAGCGCATAGGTCTGCCCCGCAAGGTCGTCTTGGTGCGTAAAGCAGGCATGTGCCTCCTGTGCATAGCGGCGCACCGCATCGGCATTACGCTGCTTCTCCAGCAGACAGAGCGCTAGCAAGCAGTAGCCACGCTCGCGCTCTAGGGCATGCTGTAGGGCCAGCGCATGTGCCTCGATCAGGAGCCGCTGAGCCTCGGAGTACTCAAGGGTCAGAGCCGCCAGAAGCCGCTGCGCCTGGATTCTCTGTGGGAGCGAGAGGTCATTGCCTGCCGCGCTCATAAGCCTTGTCAGGCACGTGTGTGAGGGAAAGCCACCGCTAAGGCGTACCCAGAAGGTCTCCAGCACGAGCATCAGCGCGATGCCTGTCACGGGACTATTTATCTCAAACCAGGCCAGCGCTGCGGCAAACTCGCGGCGGGAGGCTTCGAGCTGCTGAACCCCCTCCCGCTGCTCAGGATGTGCGCACTGGGCGAGGGCATAAAAATAATGGGCATGGGCTCTGGCGGCGCTTGCGTAGGCAGGCTCTGCGCACTGGGAGCGGGCAAACGCGCGTATCGTCTCCAGAAAATGAAAGCGCGGCTCTCCACTGGCCGTGCGTGAGACTACCAAGAGCGACTGGCGCACCAGAGACTCCAGGAGCGTGTCGGCATCCAGCGTTTCGAGCACGGCCTCGGCGGCCTCTAAGCCCCACTCGCCTTGAAACACCCCCAGACGGATAAAGGCAAGGCGCTCGGGCTCGGGCAGCAGGCTGTAGCTCCACTGGATCGTGGCCTCCAGAGTCGCCTGTCGTGGGATTTCTCCAGGTGAGGTCTGGCTGCGCCGCAGGAGCCGCAAGGGGGTTCCAAGGCGCTCACGGAGCTGTGCGGCGCTCATCAGGGTCAGCCGTGAGGCGGCCAGCTCAATGGCGAGCGGCAGGCAGTCCACGCTCTGGCAGATCGCCTCCACCGTGGCATCGTGGGCATCGCGGGCGTCGCGTGGGCAAGTCACTCCCAGCGCGGCGGCGTGCTCCCGAAAGAGCGTCGCGGCAACGTCTAGCTCCAGCGGGGGAACGGCAAGAGGCTGCTCCCCCTCACAGCCCAGCGGAGTACGGCTCGTGGCCAGAAAACGAACACCGGGAAGGGCTGTGATCAGCGCAGCGCACGCGGCGCAGACTTGCTCACAGTTATCAAGAACCACCAATGTCGAGCGTCGCTTGAGCTGCGTGGCCAGTGCTGCCTGGGGAATGTCCAGCGCCGTTGCGAGGGTGTGCCACAGCTCCTCAAGCGTGCTCTCTAAGTGCATGGCAGGAGGCAGGCTCGCCAGGGAGACAAAGCCCACACCTGCCCCCGTGGCTTGCAGAGACTGCACCACCGCACGCGCCAGCCGAGTTTTACCCACGCCCCCCGGCCCCGTCAGCGTGACCACCGGAGCCGTGTCTAGCAGGGCAAGCGTGCTCTTCAGGAGCTCGTCGCGGCCTAAAAGCCGTGGTGTGGTGCGGATCGCAGGCTTCGCGCTCTGACGGGCTTGGCGGGCGGCCAGCACCCAGTCGTCCGTCCAGCCTTGAAGGATCTCTCCTTCTCCCTCTCCTGACGCTCCACGGGCCAGATCACACTCCGCTCCCTCTAGGTTAAGCGCTAGGGTGCGGGGAGTGGGCGAGAGCAGGCGCGTGGACTCGGGGCCGAGGGCTTTGCGCAAGTCCGAGAGCGTTCGTCGCAGATAGAAAAGCGCCTGTGCAGGGTCAGTTTCCGGCCAGAAAAGCCCCGCCAGATAGGCACGCTCCACCGGGCGACCTTTTTGCAAGGCGAGATAGGCCAAGAGCTTGCGGCCCTGTGGGTAGCGAAGCCCGGTGAGAGGAACGCCGTTTACCCAAAAGCTCGGGGAACCCAGCAAGCGTAGCGTCAGCATCTTTCCCCATTGTACAGAACTTCACAGGGCTTGTGTCACGCTTTGTGTCACGCTCGGTGCGGAAAATAGAGCCATGGACGATAGATTGACGCACTCGATGAGAAGCTTTCTGCTTGGTGCCCTCGCCGCATCGGCAACGGTTGCATTGGCGCTGGCTCCCCAGAAGCTTGTCCTCAGTGGCAAAGTGATCTCCCGTGGCGTGATCTCACAAGGGGGCCAGAGCTATGTCCCCGTTCGCGATGTCGCCTCAGGGCTCGGGATGAGTATTCGCAACATCGACGGCGGCTTTGAGCTCTACCGCGAGGGAGGAGCGAACCGTGTCGAGGGCTTAAACGGCAAGCTGGGCGAGCAGCTCTTTGATGGTGTCTGGCGGCTGCGTGTCAAAGAGCTCAAAGAAGTAGACACCTACACGGATCGCTTCACTCAGAACCGTGCCAAAACGCACACCCCCAAAAGTGGCGAGAAGCTGCTGATTATTGAGCTGCAGGTGCGCAATGGCCAGAAAGAGCAGAGCTACCTCGATCTAAATCTGGCGGACAATAAAATTGTCACCGCCCTCACGGACGCCGAGGCACACAGCTACCCCATCCGTATGTACGACATGCGCACCGGCAGCGGTCAGCCTTTTGGCGGCGGCGGCAACTGGGATCAGTCTGAGAGCATCCTCCCCGGCGCGGCCTACGACTTTGTCGCCATTGGTCGTGTTCCCAAAGACTTCACGCCCAACGAGCTTGTCTTCACGCTCTGCTATGCAAAACCAGCCACTCCCAAAAAATACAGCAACTTTAGAATTAGTTTGGTTAAGGAGTAAAAACAATGCAAAAATCTCATGTACTTGCCCTCGCCTTCGCTCTTCTCTGCGCAGGCAGTGTCTCTGCGCAAAAGCCTCTGCCTGCTCAGTCCAATTTGGGACAGAGTGCGAAAGAGGCATTACTGAATAAAGGCAGTGCAAGCCAAGGGCGCTTCCGGGCAATCCTAACGGGCTTTACGTGTAATCGGGAGAGTGCTGACGATATCTTAGAGCGCGACGGTAGGCGTGATGAGATCTTCTTTCTCTCCCGCACCGTGGGCCTGGTGCAAAGTGGTGGGCAGTGGCGTACGGTTTCTCAGTCCACACCACTACGGAGCCTGGTCTATGGTGATCCGACGGGACGAACCGGGCGTGTCCAGGTAGGTAGTGGGATGCCAGGGCTCCTCGGAGGCGAGCCCGGTGGGATCATGACGGGCAACTCTTTTCCGACAGTTCCCTACCAGCGCCGAGGAGAGCCAACACCGACGAAACTGCCCCTCTTACTCTGGCAAGGTGAGCTCTCTATGGTGCTAGGTGCTCCCAAACTGATTCTGATGCCCACTGTCTGGGAGTGGGATGGCCCCGATGACCTTCTGACGATGCTGGGACGGCCTTTCATCAGCGCGCCGATCCTGAGCTTTCCAGATAGGTTGCTCGGTGCCCTGACCCAAAACTTTACCGGGGGAGCCGCCGCCGGTGGGAGCGAGGTGGAGCTCCTGAGCCGCATTGTGCAGCCCGTGAACGCGGAGTGGGCACTGGGCCGCGAAATACGGGTAGGGAAGAGCTTTTTAGGCGATGCCAAAGACCGTCCTATCGGGATGAAGGACGCCAGCAACGCTGAGTACAGCTTTCAGCCCTTTGGCGTGGTCCTGACCTACGACACCGCCGACTGGATGAGTAAGACCGACTTTGGAAATGGGCGTGGCATTATCACCGTGCGCTATGTGGATGCCGAAGCCCTCAAAGGCGACTACACGCTCTTTGTACAAATTGAGCGGCAATAGGAAAAGGAACGAGATCGTCACCCTTTCGAAAATTTATGGAAAGAGAGCTTGAGGGCAGTAATCGTCTCGGAGGGATATCTTTTCGAAGGCCAAAACACGGGGAGCTCGCACGGACATGTACTTCCTCGATGGAGTGGAGCTTGCCAGCTAGCGTAATCTCTCATTCAGACACCAATAGCTCTCGTTCTCTCGGTAGCCGCTCTGGCTACCACAATAGTGTTGCGGAGATCAGCGCTCCCCTCCTCGGCGACTCGTTTAAGGGGCCAGATATCGAGCTGGCCGCGCTGGATGTCAAGCAAGGTCGGGGGCCACGTCGCCGCGATCAGCTCCCCGATATGCTTCAGGACATGAAGACAATGGCATGACGGACCGTGAGTTTGCTCCTCTTTTTCGCTCCGCAGAAGACTATGTCTTGCTGTGGGAGCGCTGCCAGAACTTCACCCGTGCTGCAAAGCTTCAGCGGGCCATCACCAACCCAAACTTTAAAAATTTGAGGCGCTAAGTGAGTATCCAGACCTGATAAAAATACTTGTTTTAAAATATAGGAGAAATCCATATGATTTTTGCGAATGTCGCTAATCCATTACTCCCTCATTTATTGCAAAATTAAATAATCAGATTTTTCACTAATGCCTTTGTTTGGCATAATTTTTGCAATCTTCCTTTTTTAGATTTAGACTTGCAGTTTGCTTGATGCACTGTGGCTACGAAATGCTAGGGGAAACCTAGAAAAAAGGAATATAGATGATGGTTTTCAATCTTACAAATATTAAACGCGCTTTGCCTGGAGTGGTTGCTCTTGGTCTTCTTGCTGCCGGTAGCTCGGCCCAGGCCCAGAACCTGATTGCTCCCTCGACACTGACTCCTGCTGGAACGACTTTCAGTGGTGTGACGGTTACAACGGTCACCGGAAGTATTGATGTTCTTCCGGTTGCTCTTCCGACCCCCGG